>CANJMM010000001.1 GCA_947475765.1 Legionellales bacterium
CGCCCAAACCCTACGAGCCCTTTCACCTAGATAAGGTAAAATAGCTGTATATTTCTTGGCAATTGATTTTGTAACATCCGTGTCTATCATGCACGCATGATAACAGGTTTTTCAAAGTTGTAAAAGTTATTTTTGCTCACCTCCTTAGAGGAACTAATTCTTGTTCTCTCTTGTCTACATAAAAGCGAGTTGTTTAATTTTATTTATTTTTAAAAGAGAATATATGATGAAAAAATTAGCCCTAACCATAACATCTGTTATATTTTTAACCAGTGCCTTAAGCGGTTGTGCCAATATGAATACGCATGAAAAAAATATCGCTTATGGGACAGGGATCGGGGCTATAGGCGGAGCCGCTATTACAGGACTTGCTGGTGGCAATGCCGCCACAGGGGCTTTAATTGGCGCTGGGGTAGGAGCTGCTGGTGGCTATTTATATAATAAAGATAAAAAGAAATAATATCAATTTCTGTTGAAAAAAAGAGACAGTGCGTAAAAAAGCTGTCTCTCACGCTAAGCTTTAGAGCCTAGTTCAGTAGCTTGCCAGTGCTTCTTCTACTGTTTTATAAATACTGAAAATAGCGGTGAAACCACTGATATCGAATACTTCTTGTATTTCAGCAGAAAGCCCAGTTAATATCACCGCGCCGCCAGTGGGCTTTACTTTTTTCGCTGCAATTAACAAAACTCTTAGGCCTGCACTAGAGACAAAAGCAATTTTTTCAAAATCAATGATGAATTTATTTTTATCTTCGCCAATAACCGCCGCTAATTTTTCTTCGAAAATATTGGCGTTTGTACTGTCTATTCTTCCTTCACAATAAATCACTAATTTATTGTCTTGAATTTTATCGCTCACAGTTAATGTCATAAATTTTCCTGCTAAATTAAAGATTTTACTACGGTTAATATATTCATATCATTTTCACGATGATAGATCATTTTATCAAAAATAGAAGATACAATATGCAGCCCTAAGCCCCCTATTTGCCTCTGTTGCACAGGATTTCTGATATTAGGCTTAGTGGGGTTAGTGGGATCAAATTCAAAACCATCGTCTTTAATCGTGATACTGACCTCACGCTTAATCATATCTATTTGAGCAGAAATATTAATATCATGATCGGCTTTATCATTATGTCCATAAGAAATGACATTGGTCACCAATTCATCCATGCACATGACAATTTTATTCACCAATGCTGGATTTTTACAATGGCTCAATAAAAAACCATCGATTTCCGTCAACAGTTTTCTTAAGTCGTCTTTTTTATTTAAGATCTTCATCTCAAATAAAGTGTTAATTTGATCAGTCATACCTATTTTTCTTCCCTGCCTTTAGTTTAGCCGCCAATGTAGCGAATCGCCAACATCGTAATATCATCACTTTGCTCCGCGCTAAGTGTAAAACCTTTAAGTTCGGCCTCAACCTTTTCAATGGTGTTTTTAGCACTTAAGTCTACATTATTTTTCAATACAGCTTGCAAGGCAACTTCTCCAAAACATTTGTCTTCTAAATTCATGGCTTCCGTTACGCCATCTGTATATAAAAACAGCAAGTCATTTTTTTTCAATTCAATGGTATTCTCTTGAAATCTATCGAGTGGCAAAATACCTAAAGCCATATCTTTGGTTGTGGGCAACATGGATATCTGCCCACTAGAGACTAATATAGGCGGATTATGCCCGCCATTTGAATAAATAAATCTTCCCGTTTTAACATTTAAAATACCATAAAAAGTGGTTACAAACATATTATTTGAATTCGACTGCTCTAATAATACATTCACTTTTTCTAAACATTTTCCTGGCGAAGTTTCCTTTGTTGCATGAGAACGAATTAATGTTCTTGATACCGTCATAAATAAAGCTGCAGGCACGCCTTTTCCCGACACATCTGCAATAACCAGCCCTATTTCTTCTTTGTTTATCCAAAAAAAATCATAAAAATCGCCGCCTATTTCTTTGGCAGCCGTCATCTTAGCCTGTACTTGGATAGACTCATTACTGATAAATTCTTTTGGTAAAATAGATTGCTGAATATCTCTGGCAACATTTAATTCATACAACAAACCTTCTAGTTTGTTTTTGTTTTTTTCTGCTTTAAGTAACTGTTGAATATGCTCCAATGTTTTATTAATTGTCGTCGTTAAATCTTCAAAATTAATCGGCTTTGTTACAAAATCAAATGCCCCTCTATTCATTGCCGTTCGAATATTATTCATGTCCCCATAAGCCGAAACAATAATAGCCATTACCTCTGGGTATTCTTTTTGTATATTATCTAATAAAGTTAACCCATCCATTTCTGGCATGTTAATATCTGAAATCACCATTCTGATCCCCGAATCTTTACTTAATTTATCTAAAGCTTCGATTCCATTTTTAGCAAAAAACAAAATAAACTCATTTTCTTTGAGTTGACGACGAAACCGTTGCTTCATCAGCAACTCCACATCTGGTTCATCATCGACTATTAATATCTTAATCACACGATCTCTCCTTATGAACAATAAATACTTATATCGGCAATATAATCGTAAACTCAGTAAATTCACCTGGCTGAGAATTTACTGTAATGCTCCCATGGTGTTGATTTATAATAATATCATGGCTAATATACAACCCTAATCCGGTTCCAATGCCCAAAGGCTTTGTAGTATGGAACGGCTTAAACAAATTTTGTTTAATTTCCTCAGACAAGCCATTGCCATTGTCTCGTATTTTAATCACCACTTGTTTTTTATCTGGATCATTTTTTGTTGTTAGTTCCATGGTGGGTTGGTAGCCATTATTTTCTTTGTTTTTATTTTTTTTATCATGCAAAGCATAACAACCATTATTAATAATATTTAAAAATACTTGCCCAAGTGACTGAGGCGACACCATGATTTTTCCCACGCTTGAGTCAAGATTTTTCTTAATAGAAAGATTAAAGCTCACATCTTGAGATCGGATGCCATGATAGGCCAAATTCATATACTCTTCGAGTAATTGATTAATGTCTGTTGGTTCTTTGGCTACTTCTTGCTGCCTTGCTTGCATCAACATGGTTTTAACCGTGTTTTCAGCACGTTTACCATGCTCATGAATTTTAATGTTATTTTGCTCAATATCGTCTATTATTTCATTCCAATTAGCTATAGCTTCTTTATTTTCATCTTGAGGATATTTATCTTGTATTTCTTTTTTCAAGTCTTCCAATAGCTGAACATTTATTTCAGAAAAATTATTAATAAAATTAAGTGGGTTTTTGATTTCATGGGCAATGCCCGCCAATAACAAGCCTAATGATGCAATTCTTTCTTGCTCCATTAATTTTTTTTTCAAGGTTTCTATTTCTTGAATTTCTTGAAGTTCTTGAATTGGCTGTGTCGGCTCAATCAAAGATTTTAGCCAGCGCTTAACAAACAAATACCCTTTCACCCTAACTCCTGGATAGCTAGATATATATTCAGCTATTTTAATTCAGTTTATGCATACTTTTTACTTCTACTTCTGCTGATTCGGCTGACATATCACTTAACTTTATTTTTTTAATTTAAAGCTTGTTCATTCAGGAAATATTTTACCAGGGTTTAATATATTCAGTGGGTCGAATGCTGTTTTAATTTTCTTCATAAAATCGAGGGTAACCGTATCTAACTCTTTGTGAATATAGCCTTTTTTTTCTATGCCGACTCCATGTTCCCCTGATAAAGTGCCCTTCAGTGATATCACTTTATCAAAAATCTGATCCAAGCAAGCTTTTGCTTTAAGCCCCTCAATGGGATGATTTGGGTCAACCAATAAATTCACATGCAGATTCCCATTTCCAGCATGACCAAAACTCACAATAGGAAAATCAAAGGCTTTAGATTGCTCATCTAAAAAATCGATTAAATTCGCCATTTCTGATACAGGCACAACAATATCTTCATTAATTTTATTAGGGGACAAGGTTCTTAGGCTTTGAGAAAGCGATTTTCTGGCCTGCCATAATAGCTCTTGATCTTGTTTATTTTTCGCCAATTGAAAATCAATTAACTCTGGCAGACTGGCTGCCTGTTTGATAGCCTCAATATTGCTATCAATTGCCGCAAGTGGGCCATCTACTTCTAACATTAACATGGCTTTAGTGGAATCAGGCAACCAACCAGGATTATTATTTTTAATGATATTCACACAATGATGATCTGCAAATTCTAGTGCACAAGGGGTAACTGCTTGCCCCATAATCTTGGCAACGGCTTTCAGGGCACTTTGATTGCTGCTAAATAAGGCTCTCATCGTTGCTGTTTTTTCAGGAATGGGGCTTAATTTTAAAATTGCCTGAGTAATAACCCCCAAAGTCCCTTCTGAGCCTATCATTAACCGAACTAAGTCATAGCCCACGACACCTTTTGTGGTATAAACACCTGCTTTTATTATTTGGCCTTCTGCTGTGACAAAAGTCAAACCTAAAACATTGTCTCGGGTTGTGCCATATTTAACCCCTCTTGGGCCTGCTGCATTACAGCCTAAATTTCCACCTATACAAGAATACGCGCTACTGGTGGGATCGGGTGCCCAAAATAAGCCGTGTTTTGCTGCGGCTATTTGCACCTCTGAGTTCAGCACACCAGGCTCAACGACCATATAGCGATTTTCTGGAGAAATTTCTGTAATTTGATTCATTCTTTCTAAAGATAAGATAATACCGCCATATATAGGCAACGTAGCCCCAACAGAGTTAGTTCCCCTGCCACGAGTGATAAGTGGCAACTTAAATTCAGAACATAATTTAAGCAATTCAACAATTTGAAGTAACGTGGTCGCAAATATCACCGCATCGGGCAAATATTGTTTACGGGAATTATCATAGCCATATGCCAGACAATCGGCAGGATCGGTGAGGACCATTCCCGCTGAAAAAAAAGGCATTAATTTTTTTTCAAATTCAGCGGGTAATGGCATAATATTAAGCCTATTTATAATAATTTATAATAATTTATAATAATTTAATTAGGTCGGCATATATTCAAATATTTTCACGACTTTTTTAACGCCTTTAACGTGTCTTGCAATATCCACTGCAATGCTTTCTTCCTCTTTACTGATAATGCCCATTAAATACACCACTGAATTTTCTGTGATAACTTTGACCCGAGTCGCATTAATTTTATCCGCTTGCATCATCATTGCTGCTTTTACTTTAGTGGTTAAAACTGAATCAGTAGAACGCTCTAATAAGCTAATAACTGGCTCATAGGTTAATTCATTGATGATTTTATTCACTTTAGGGATTTGTTTTATTTCAGGGATAATTTTATGCACAAAAACATCATTAGGAACTTGCCCCAATAACAACACATTGCCATTATAACTCACAATATTAACATGCACTTTTTCACGCTGATGGCTTGGGGTTAAGGCATCTACAATATTTTTAGCTTTATATTCTATTGAGCTGTCTTCTACTACCGCGCCCGTTGTACGTCTATCGTGTGAGACGATGGCACCTGTGGTTGCTGCTGTGCCTGCCACCACGGCAACACATCCTGATAAAGTCATGCAAATAGTTGCTAATACTAATACAGACCGCATAAAAAACTCCTCTCTTGTATTAAAAAAATAACGCTTGTTCTATTAAAGAACATAAGCAATGAATCACTAAAATATGCACTTCTTGTACTCTGGCCGTTGTCTCAGACGGCACTCTCAATTCTACATCTTCTTGTGAGAGACAAGCGGGTATTTTACCCCCATTTTTACCTGTTAAGGCGACAATCGTCATTTTATTTTGCTGTGCTATTTGAATAGCACGGATAATATTTTCTGAATTGCCACTGGTGCTAATCACGAATAACACATCACCTGCTTTTCCTAAACCCTCTATTTGTTTTGAAAATATTTGATGATAATCATAATCATTGGCAATAGAAGTTAAGGTTGAGCTATCAGTTGTAATGGCAATGGCTGCTAGGCTTTTTCTATCTCGCTCAAACCGATTCAGTAATTCTGCTGCAAAGTGCTGTGCATCGGCTGCTGAACCGCCATTTCCACAAGACAGAATTTTATTGCCTTGCTTCAAAGCTGCTATCATGATCTCGGCTGCTTTAACAATGCCCTCAGGCATCGTGCGTGATGCTGCTTGTTTAGCCGCAATACTTTGATCAAATAATGCCGCTACACGCTCAACCTGTTGGTTTAAGCTCATATAAAAATCCTCAACATAATATAAACAATATAAATAAAGCTATATTTTACTCAAAATGCATTTTTTATCCAGGTTATTTTCAGATCAGGGGCAAGGCCTTCTATAGTCACCACATCAAATCGAGAAAACAGATAGTTAGATAACCCGAACTTCTGAAGATGATAGCTCAAAAAAAACTCAGCTGTTCGGCTTAATTTTTGCTGTTTAAAAAAATGAATGGTTTCGGCTGCCGACATAAAACGGGTATTCTTTCGGTAGCGCACTTCAACAAAAACCAGTGTCTGACTATCTAGCATAATCAGATCAATTTCACCCATTTTACAATTAAAATTTTGCGTAATCCGTTTTAAGCCTTTATGTATCAGATATGCTAGCGCCATTTCTTCATATTGTTGACCCAGCGCTCTTTTAGGGCCAAGACTCAATTTTGTTTTAATTTGATTTAATATCACCATAATAGAGATATAACTATATTTTTAATCAGAAGCAATAAGTAGCTTGGCTAATTAGGATATTTTGACTAAATTAATAAATAATCAGCTTTAAAAAATATAATACCCTGATTAAGATAACAGGATAAAATTATGCACAGTTCCATAAATGCTTCTAGCCTATTTAATTTTGTTGTTTTATTCACTCTTTCGATGCTTATCTCAACGGTATGTCATGCTAAAAGTATTCAAGATATACTGAAACCGAGTCAAAATACTTTTGATTGGCTTGATAAATTAGAGGCACTCGACTCACTAGAAAGCGATGAGCCCATAAATCACGCAGATAAAAAAAGATTAAGGCAGCAAGATAGCCTTTCCTCTGAATCCCAAGAATGGATAAAAACACAAACAAAAGCACTTCGCTTATTCAGCACCATTCAGATAAGCGATCACTTTTCAATGAAACCAGGGAAAATTAAATCAAAGCCCTTAAAACTATCGGATATTTCCGCTTATTATGCTTTAGAAAGCATTGGGGAGCAAAATGAACCTTCTGGCTCAAAAAAAGCCTACGGTTTAAAATTTCATTACGATTTTAAATAATTTTAATTTTTAGTTTTCTTTTCAGCCAAACAATCGACGCAAGCAACCCCCATCACTTTTTCTTCTCTTAGGCGAGTTTTGTTCTGCTACTAATTCTGGTTCTGCTTCTGGCTCTGCTTTTTCAAGCGCCTTTCTTTTCGGCCTTTCCTCAAAAATCAGGGGGGCAGGCGGATTTTGTAATAGAATACATGCTTGTTCTGCCGTCAATCGTTCTTCCCTATTCACTTTTAATAATCCTTCTATCAAGACAGAAGGTAATTTCATGTTGTGATGCAACTGGTGTAATACTATGCCTATGGCCCACATATCATTGGATTTATGTGGATAAAGATACTCTGGCTTTGGATCAAGCAATTCTCCTAATTCTTTCCCATAACTTGGAAAAGCTTTATCATAATAATACTCATGCATAAAAGATTTGGGATCTTTTTTAATTGCGGCAATTTCAGGCGACTCATACTGTCTGGTTGAAATGGCTTCATAATTATACGGCCTCTTTTCTGAATCCAAAAAAGTCATCCCGAAATCAGCCAATTCTAATCGATAGCCTCCCTCTACGGGATCAGAAAAAACCAAAATATTATCTGGTTTAATATCTTGATGAATGGCACCTGCATCATGCATGGCTTTTACCGCGGTTAATAATTGCATGGCCATCTTATGTAATTGTTCAGGCCTTAACGTTTTTCCCTCTGCCGTTTTCAAGAAACTAGACAACATGCCTTTATCTGCCCAACGTGAGTAAAAAGAGCGCTTTTTATCGTAAGGCGTTTGATTTGAAGGCCGAATTCCAGGCTTATCAATAACTTTCCCTAAACTAGTTAAAGTAAGGCAAGGGCTTTTTCCCATATATTGAATGGCTTTTTGGGGCACTTCGACCTCCCACTTTTCTTTAGAAAAATTATCTTTTTTCGTTGCATAAAAAACAGAATTGGCAAATTTTTCTGGGTTCACCTCGTCAATACGCCAAGCGACTTTTGTTGTTTTAAATGTCCCTGAGAAAACCTCGGGATTTAAGCGCTTAGACACATTAACTTGATCTTTACTTTTTGTTTCCAATATTAACATAATCTCATCTGAACGTGGGTCAAAAATAAGATTAAGCGTTCTATTTAAGTTGGTTTTTTCCTTACCTAAACGGCACGGTTGGCCTTTATTTAAATCTCGCTTTAAAACAGACTGATTGCTCAAAATATAGGCATAAATTTCTTGCAGACTTTCAACTGAAACCAAGCCTACCAAATCACCTGGCACGATATGGGATTCAGTCAAAAAGTGTAATCTTTGTGTCACCCTATCAAAAAAAGCATTCACCTTCTGATTATTATTTTTTTTTGCTCTTGGCATGACTAACTCCTCATTCTTTTTATAACGCGGTTAAAGCAACCATCAGTAGGCAAAACTTTTCGTTTTTTAGACTGAACTTCAGGCTCTTCAGGCTCTTCAGGCTCTTTCTCATCAGAAATTGATTTTAATGCTTGATCTGCTGTCCATCTGTCTTCTCTCTTAATGCTTAATAAGCCTGATAAAACCCAATCGGGTTCAATAACTTTTTTAGCATCAGGGAATTTCCCCTGATGATACAACTGATATAAAACAATCCCTAATGCAAACATATCATTGGCTGGATGTGGCACACGATATTCTGGCTTTGTAGCAAACTGGGGGCTTGCTAAATCTCTGCCATAACTTGGCACTCCTTTTTTATAAAAATAATCATGGCAAACGGAATAAGGATTTTGGTAGCATAAAGCTATTTCTGGAGACTCATATTGTAAAGTTGCCAATGCTCCTAATTGATGGTTAAAATTAACAACACTTTTTTTAAGGCTAAAACCAAAATCGGCTAACTCCACACGATAATCTAAACCATCTGAAAAGACTAAAATGTTTTTTAACTTAATATCTTGATGAATGGCATGAGCATCATGCATGATTTTGACTGCTTGCAATAATTGTATTGCTATTTTGTCTCGTTGTTCACGCGTGAGCATTTTTCCCTTAGGGCTTTTTAAAAAATCTTCTAAATCTCCCCCATCAGCCCATTTAGAATAAAAAGATATTTTTCTAGCATAAAGTACTTTTTTCTGATTATTTACACGCAATCCAGATTTAGGAATAACGGCCCCTAAACTCGGGCAATTGAGCACTGGGGGCTTTTGTTTTTCTTGAACAAAACTTTGTGCAAACCTTGCTTCTACAAGAGCCCTTGTAAGCAAGGCTTGTTCTGATGCTGGATTTGATTTCGATACATAAAAAACCGCATTCGCCCATTTTTCTGGTGATTCACCATCAATACGCCAAGCTGGCTTTGTGGTTTTAGACGCACCTGAGAAGGTTTTCATGCTAAGCTCTTTGACTACCTGGCCGTTCAACTCTTCTTTTTTTCTTTTTGTTTCCAATATCAAATAAAAATCGCTTTTTTCTATATCAAAAATGATATTTAAAGTCCGAGGCAATTGCGTGTGTTTTTTATCCAAACGATAAGACTGTGCGTCTTCTAAAACGGCATCATTAAAATGCTCTGTTAAAAGTGGACGCCTACCAATCACAAATTGATAACAACGCTTAAGATCTTCAACTGAAATCAAGCCTATTAATGCTTTTGGCAAGCATCCCGTTTTATCGATTTCAGCCTTGTTTTTCTCTAATCGTTCAAAAAATAAGCTTATCATCTTCGATTTTTTTGAAGCTTTTTGAAAATTAAAATTAAACAGAATACTTGGCATAAAAACCCCTACTGACTACTTATAACATAAAATTTTATCTTTTGACTAACTTAAAATACTATAAGCCAATAAACTTAAATTTAATATAGCCTAGGGGTGACTATCCGATGAACGGTATTAAAGCGCCGATAAGTGGTATGTAGATGCATGGTTTTGACATGGCTAACTTCTCATTCTTTTTATAATGCGGCTGAAACAACCATCCGTAGGGCAAACTTTTAGTTTTTTAGGCTGCTCTTTCGCATCAGAAATTGATTTTAAGGCTTGATCTGCTGTCCATCTGTTTTCTCTCTTAACTCTTAACAATCCTGATAGAAGCAAATCCGGTTCAATCTGTTTTTTAACAGAAGGAAATTTCCCTTGATGATATAACTGATGTAAAACAACCCCTAATGCAAACATATCATTGGCTGAATGTGGCACACCATATTCTGGCTTTGCAAGAATCTGGATTGCTAGATCTCTGCCATAACTTAAGGCTCTTCTATGATGAAAATAATGATGTTGAGCAGAATAGGGATTTTGGTAAAATGAAGACATTTCTGGAGACTCATATCCTAGAGTTGCCAATGCTTCTCCCTCATAACTAAAATTAAAAAAACTTTTTTTAACGGTTAAACCAAAGTCTGCCAATTCCACACGATAATTCCCAGTGCCATCTGAAAAGACTAAAATATTTTTTAATTTAATATCTTGATGAATGGCGCCAACATCATGCATTATTTTGATTGCTTGCAATAATTGCAATGCTATTTTATCCCGTTGTTCAAGGGTGAGCATTTTTCCCTGAGGGCTGTTTAAAAAATCCTCTAAATCTCCCCCATCGGCCCATTTAGAATAAAACGATATTTTTCTAGCATAAGCTTCTTTTCCTGTTCTGCGCATGCCCGACTTAGCAATAACCGCCCCCAAACTGGGACAATTTAGAACTGAGGGATTCTGCTTTTCTTGAACAAAACTTTGCGCAAGTCTTGCTTCTGAAAACGCCTCTGCAAGCAAAGCTTTTTCTGAGTCTGGTGTGGATTTAGGTACATAAAAAACGGAATTTGCCCATTTTTCTGGTGCTTCACTATCAATACGCCAAGCTGGCTTTGTTGTTTTAGAGGTACCTGAGAAAGTTTTCATGCTAAGCTCTTTGACTACTTGGCCATTAAAACCTTCTTTTTTTCTTTTTGTTTCCAAAATCAAACAAAGATCTGTTTGTTCTATATCAAAAATGATATTTAAAGTCCGAGGCAATTTTGTATTTTTTTTATCCAAACGATAAGATGGTGCCTCTTCTAAAGCTGCATCATTAAAATGCTGTGTTAAAATATGACGCTTATCAATCATAAATTGATAACAACGCTTAAGATCTTCAACTGAAATCAAGCCTATTAATTCTTTTGGCAAGCATCCCGTTTCGTCGATGTCAGCCTTGTTTTTCTTTAATCGTTCAAAAAATAAGTCTATCATATTCGATTTTTTTAAAGGTTTTTGAAATTTAAACAGCATACTTGGCATAAAAACTCCTACTGACTACTTATAAAAAGGCTTACCTTTGTGGCTAACTTATAATTATAGGCAATAAAAGTAAATTTAATATACAGTAGGGGTGACTATCCGACGAACGGTATTAAAGCGCCGATAAGTGGTATGGAGAGGCAGTCTGTAAAAATTTTTTAAGCTCATTTTTGACTTCAGGATGTTTTAAAGCATAGTGCAAAGTCGCCAAAACATAGCCGGCTTTGCTACCACAATCAAAACGCTGCCCCTCAAAACGATAGGCATAAACTTCATTTTTACTGTAGGTCAATAATCTTGAAATGGCATCGGTTAATTGTAATTCGGGCTTATGCTGCATACCCGATAAATCATGTAACTTCATCATATCTGCTAAAATAAGCAAAATATCTGCATCCAAAATATAACGACCCACCACGCCAAAGTCAGAGGGGGCTTCTGCTGCAGTTGGTTTTTCAATAATACCGTTTAATTTGGCAATTCGGCTAAAGCTTTCTGCCACAGAGATAACACCATATTGATTCAGTTTATGAAAAGGAACGGTTTCTACGGCAATAATAGATTGCTGTATTTCTTGATAAAGTGAAACCATTTGCGCTAAGCACCCTTGAGGGGCATCAATTAAATCATCGGCCAGAATCACCGCAAAAGGATCGCTGCCAATCAAAGATTTTGCGCACAATATCGCATGGCCTAAACCTAAAGGCTGAGACTGCCTCAAGTAAATACAATTGATTTTATCAGGATGAATGGCTTTTACCTGTTTGAGTAAATCAAATTTTTCAGTTTTTTCAAGATGATATTCTAATTCAAAATTGGTATCAAAATGATCTTCTATGGCGCGTTTAGAATGATTCGTAATAAAAATCAAATCTGTAATACCCGCCTCAATGGCTTCTTCCACAGCATATTGAATAAGCGGCTTATCGACAATGGGTAACATTTCTTTAGGATTTGCTTTAGTGGCAGGTAAAAACCGTGTCCCTAACCCAGCTACCGGAAAAACTGCTTTGGTTATTTTTTTATTTTTCACTGATTCCATTATGAACAAACCACTCTATTTTTATTTTCTTGCCCATCTTCTAACAACTCGAACATTAAATCGCTCAGATTTTCTTTTTTTAATGTACCCCCTAAACACTGAAACAAATAACTAATTTGATGGGGAAAATTAGGGGAAAGCACCCTAGATTTTGCCAACATAATTTTACTGTTTTGTGTTGCCAAATGTGATTCTGCCTCATGAAATAATGCCTCATGAAGTTTTTCACCTGGCCTTAATCCTGAATACACAATATCAATCTCTTCTACAATTTTTTTACCTGCCAAACGAATCATTTGTTCGGCCAAATAACGAATATTAACCGATTCACCCATATTCAAAACAAACAGCTCTCCCCCTTCCCCTTGGCTAAAAGCTTGCAAAATTAATTGTGCTGCTTCTGAAATTGTCATAAAATAACGGGTCACATCAGGATGGGTTACCGTAAGCGGCCCACCTTGCAGCAATTGTTGCTTGAAAATTTCTACCACTGAGCCTCTAGAGCCTAATACATTACCAAATCGCACGGTAATATAACTTGTTTTGCCTAAACAGGTAAAATACTGACAAATCATCTCGGCAATACGTTTACTTGCCCCCATGATATTACTGGGGTTCACTGCCTTGTCTGTTGAGACTAATACAAATTTTTCTACGCCATATGCTTTTGCTTTTTCAGCCAATCGATAAGTGCCTAACATGTTATTTTTAATGGCTGAGCGAACTTGAGGCTCTAAAATAGGGACATGTTTATAGGCTGCCGCGTGAAATATGACTTCTGGCCGATAAGTAGCAAATAAATAATCCAGTTCATTATTATCGGTCACATCTGCCAAATAAAAAACAATATTGTCTGTTTTGTTTGGAAAATTTAGCTCAAATTCACGCTGCAGCTGAAAAATATTATATTCTGAATGGTCTAGAATAATGATTTTTTTAGGCTGAAATCTTAAGATTTGCCGGCATAACTCAGAGCCAATCGATCCAGCGCCCCCTGTGACACAAATCACTTTATTTTCAATGGCTTTATCAATAAGATGATTTTCAAGCTGAACGGGATCACGCCCCAACAAATCCTCAAGAGATATTTCCCTTAAAGACTGAACATTTAATTTACCCTGAACCAAATCGCCTACACTAGGCAAAGTTTGAATGGGTATTTTTACACGTTCACAAAAAGATAAAATGCGTCTCATTTTAGAAGCATTTGCAGAAGGAATAGCAATTAAAATCCTGTCGATTTGATATTTTTTAACCATTTTTTCGACTTTATCGATGCCCCCACATATGGGAATACCTTGAATATCTCGACCAATTTTTTTAGGATCGTCGTCTATAAATACGACTGGCCTCAAAGCAGGGAAGGTTTTCAATAAATCCCGCACGATGGCTTCTCCGGCTGTACCTGCCCCAACTATCATGACTTTTTCATTAGTTTGTTGAAATAAGCCTTTGTTGTCTTTTAGCCATCTAAAGCCAAAACGAGCCCCCCCTAATAAAAGCAGCAACCCCATGCTATAAATAGGAAAAACCGAACGGGGTATATTTTCAAGACGTGTACTTAAAAATAATAGGCTAATTAAAAAAAAGCTCCCCACTATAATAGCCTTAATAATGCGACTTAAATCAGGCAAAGAGGCAAAACGCCAAACCCCCCGATATAATCCAAAAAAATAAAATGCCATCACTTGTATGAACATCACGCCAGGCAAAAATTTAGTACTTTCTAGCAACATTTCATTGGGTATATGGCCTAAATTAAATCGCAGCCAATAAGCTCCCACCCAAGCAATGGGAATACACACTGCGTCAAAAATAAAAGCTGACCAACGACTTCGCCATCTTAATTTAACCTGAAAGATATAAGGCATTGAACACTCCTTGTTTGATGATATTATTATTTTATGGTTAAGCTTAAGTTGGGTGCCAAGTTTTAAACATCGGTTTTAAATATTCTACGATTAAATACAATCCGGTTAAAAACATACCGGCATAAGCAAAAAGCGTTAAGCCTAATTCTGGCTGTTGAAAGGCCATGTAAGCCATCCAAGCTAAAAAGCTATTCACAGAGATAATCATCAATAACACAGTCCGATGAGAAAACTGGCGTTGCAATAGTCTTTGGTAGGCATGAGAAGCATGCGCAGTTAAGATATTCTCTTTTTTTAATAATCGTCGCATCAGCGTAAAACTGGCATCAAACCAAAATACACCTGAAATAATTAACCAAACAAAAATAGAGACGCCATACCAAATAGAGCCAATCAGTGCAAAAGTCGCCATGAGCAAGCCTAAAAAGCCACTGCCTGTATCCCCTAAGAAAATTCTAGCCGGCGGCCAGTTCCAGGTTAAAAACCCTGCAAGTAATGCCACTAAGCCCCAACTTAATAACATTAAGATTTCACTGTCCAATTGCCAAAAAATATAAGCCGCTAATCCAAAAAAGAAAATAGCCTCTGTTCCCGCTATACCATCCATTCCATCCATAAAATTAAATAAATTGGTGAACCAAACTATACCGATTATTACACCTAAAAATAGCGCCCAAATAGGGACAAGAGAGGAAAAATTTGGCGGGAATAACACCTCTATTTGACTCACCCCTAAGGCCCAAAGCATTATCATTGCTGAAAAAATATGCACCCCTAATCTAAACAAAGCCGATCGAGATTGACGATCGTCTAGATAGCCTACATAGCCTACTATCATAGCAGGGCCAAAAATCAAGCCGATTTGATAAGGAAGTTGAAAATAATAGATAACCACGCCTAAAAAGATGCCCCATAAAAGCACCAAGGGTAAACCGCCCCCCCTTGGGGTGACGACTTTATGAGCAGAACGAGAATTCGGTAAATCTAAAATGCCTCGATTTAAAGCATAAGAGTAATATATACCAATAGAAGCAACCGATAAGCCATACATTAAAAAACTAAAGACCACCCAATATTTTAAAGTCCAATCTAACATCATAAGGCCTCATTGCCATTGCTAATGCTCACGCTAATAGACTGGTTAATTGCCTGAATAACAGCCATGGGATCTTTGGCTCCGGTAATAGGCCTTCCTATCACTAAATAATTTGCCCCTAATTCAATCGCTGCTTTGGGGGTCATGATTCTTTTTTGATCTTGGCTTTTATCTGTTTCAAGGCGAATGCCCGGTGTCACGGTAATAAAATTTTTACCACAGTTTTTCTCTGCTTTAATTAAACTTGCCTCTTGTGCAGAACAGACTACCCCATCTAAGCCACAATTTTTGGCCAATTGTGCTAATTTTAATACCGTATTTTCTACGGGTCCAGTTAAGCCTATTTCAAGTAAATCGGCCAAATCATGGCTGGTTAATATTGTCACGGCAATTAATAAAGGCCTATGCCCGTGTTCTAGGGCATACGCTTCTAAAGCTTGTTGTGCTGCTCGCATCATATTGCTGCCGCCTAAAGCATGTACATTCACCATCCAGACACCTAATTTTGCAGCTTCAACCACTGCATGCGCCACTTGATTTGGAATATCATGAAATTTAAGGTCTAAAAAAATTTTAAAGCCTTTATCAATGAGTCCACGCACAAAACTAGGTCCTTTTGCGGTAAATAAAGCCTTCCCTATTTTAAGAATACAATCTTGTGGTGTTAATTGGCTTAATAATTTCTCTACTTGCTCAATATTATCTAAATCTAAGGCAATAATAATATTCGGGACATTCATCGTTATTACACCAAATAATAAATTAATACAAAATCAACCGCTATTATATAATTATTTACATAACTTTTATACTCTAAAATTTTCTAAAATTTATTTAGGGTTATTTTTAAGCTTATCTAACTGGCTTTTAATCTGTTTGATTTTGTGTTTAGCTATCCATAATTTTGAGCCTAATAGCATTGAGGTAAAAATCACCCCAAAGCACATGGCTAAAAATAATAAAAAAGCCAAGGGCAAGCTCTGCTTACCTATAAAATAATTAATTTCTATTGGCTGTGAATTTAAAGCAGAAAAAATAGCGGTAATGATAATAAAACTCGCAATTATTATCCATTTGATAATCAGCATGTAAACTCCCTGTATGCTCTTTTTGGTTATTTTGGCACATAAAAAAACGGCAGGATATCCTCCTGCCGCTTTTAAAAAAGTCACTAAAGCTAATTAAGCTTAATCGTCTTTAGTATTCATATGCTCTTTCAGCAAATCACCTAACGTACCTGAGGCTGAGCTGCTGCTTTGCGTTTCTTTATTGCTACCACGTGTATAATCACGAAGCGCATCGGCCTCTTCTTGATTTTCTTTGGCTTTAATCGATAGCATTAATTGACGATTTTTTCTATCGACATTAATAAATTTCGCTTCGATTTCCTGCCCCACGGTTAACAAGGTTCTCGCATCTTCCACACGCTCTTTAGTAAGCTCAGAAGCTTTAAGATAGCCTTCTACGCCTTCTGCTAGCTCAATGGTTGCGCCTTTAGCATCAACTGCCGTCACTTTACCCAATACCATGGTGCCTTTTGCATGATCAGCCAGGTAATGAGAATACGGATCGGATTCTAATTGCTTAATGCCTAAAGAAATACGTTCTCTTTCTGGATCAACAGAAAGAATAACGGCTTCGAGTTCATCGCCTTTCTTAAATTGGCGAACCGCTTCTTCTCCTGGAATATTCCAAGAAATATCAGACAGATGCACTAAGCCATCTATGCCGCCTTCGAGCCCAATGAAAATACCAAAATCTGTAATCGATTTGATTTTTCCAGAGATTTTATCGCCTTTGTTATTTTGCTCTGCAAACGCTTCCCATGGGCTACTTTTGCACTGCTTTAAGCCTAAGGAGATACGACGACGTTCTTCATCGATATCTAAAACCATGACTTCGACTTGTTGGCCAGCTTCTACGATTTTGCTTGGATGAATATTGCGATTGGTCCAATCCATTTCAGAAACGTGAACCAAACCTTCAATGCCTTCTTCTAGTTGAACAAAGCAACCGTAATCTGCAATATTCGTGACTTTACCGGCTACTTTAGCGCCTTCAGGATAACGTTTTGCCACGCCGACCCAAGGATCGTCACCTAATTGTTTTAAGCCTAATGATACCCGCATTTTTTCACGATCGAAGCGCAATACTTTAACTTCAAGCTCTTGGCCTACCGATAACAATTCGCTAGGATGCTTAACACGCTTCCAAGAAATATCGGTAATATGTAATAAACCATCTACACCGCCTAAATCAACAAATGCGCCATAATCCGTTAAGTTTTTCACCACGCCCTTGACCACTTGTCCTTCTTGCATATTTTCTAACAAGAGTGCTCTTTCTGGGCTACTTTCTGATGAAAAGACAGGTCTTCTAGATACAACGACGTTATTACGTTTTTGATCTAATTTAATGATTTTAAATTCTAAATCTTTGCCTTCAAGATGGCTGGAATCGCGAACAGGACGCACATCAATTAACGATCCGGGTAAGAATGCCCGAACGCCATTAATATCGACCGTAAAGCCGCCTTTAACTTTGCCATAAATAACACCAATGACTGATTTTTCTTCAGCAAAAGCTCTTTCCAGATCTTTCCAAGATTCGACACGTTTTGCTTTAATACGAGAAAGGCGTGTTTCACCATAACCATCTTCAACCACTTCAAGGGCAACAGGAACCATGTCGCCTACTTCAATTTCGATGGTGCCATCTGCTGCCATAAATTCTTCAAGACGAACGGTCGCCTCAGATTTTAAAGGCGTGTCAATTTTAACCAGGCCTTTTTCTTTATTGATTTCCAGTACTTTGCCATCAAAGACTGTGCCAGGGCGCATGTTTATTTTGCTTAAACTTTCTAGAAAAAGCTTTGCGAAACTGTCAGGGTTATCGCTTATTAGTTGGTTGTCTATATTCATGGTTATTTTTTAAAACTTATCGTTAATTAATATTCAGTCAGCGCGCCGCAATATCATTGCTATATTCGCTCTAACCACCCACTCTTAGTCTTGAGATTTGCCATCAAATCAGGAAAAACCCGAGACACTAAAAGCATACCTTGAGAAACGACTTCATCTATTGTCAAGTTACTTGAATCAATAATAATAGCCCCTTCAGCTGGTACCAATGGCGAAACCAATCGCTCTCTGTCCCGCCTATCCCTTTGGCTAATCTCTAAAAAAAGATCATCTAAGTTAGCATTTACGCCCATTTCTTGCAACTGATTAAAGCGTCTTTTTGCCCGAATAGCCGGATCTGCCTCTAAAAAAATTTTTAATTGGGCTTCAGGGAAGATAACTGTCCCCATATCTCGACCATCGGCAATCAATCCTGGTAATTCAAGAAAAGCACGTTGTCGTTCAAATAAGGCTTTTCGAACACCAGGTATCGCGGCAATTTTAGAAGCATCTGAGCCACATGACTCAGTCCTGAGCTCCTGCGTCACATCTTGGCCTTCTAGTACTGCATGAATTTTATGGCTTGTTTCATCAAATTCGAAACGAATATCTAAATACGTGCCTAATACTTCTAATGCAGAGTAGTTATCTAACTCAACTGAATGGGATTTTGCGGCCAAACTTAATGCTCTATATAGCGCACCGCTATCTAATAAATGCCAACCTAATTGTTTGGCAAGAAACACACTCAATGTGCCTTTACCACACCCGCTTGGGCCATCTACCGTAATAACCGGTATTATAATAGGCGTTCTTGTCGACATTTAGCACCACCCTGGTTTATGATTAGGTTAAAACAAAATCCAACTTTTTTTGCTTGTTCAAAAAAATTGGGAAAAGAAGTTTCAATATTTTCTATTGCTTGAATCTGAATTTTCACTGGTGCGCCGCCCAACAAACTCGCCATAAATAAACTCATCGCAACACGATGATCCTTGGCGCTGTCTAACACAACGGTTTCTGTTTCTCTTTCTGGTTTTTTTAAAGGATAAATAATTAATTTTCCCTCTATAGAGTTTAGATCAAATTTAGCCCCAAGTTGACTAAGGCCTTTTACCATTGTTTCAACGCGATTAGATTCTTTGTAAGCCAATTCTTCGATGCCTTCTATTATCGTCGGCCCCGTTGCCTTTAATGCGGCTAATAAAAAAATAGGGAACTCATCTATCATTAAGGCTAACATTTCAGGAGAAACCGACACCCCAGTTAATTTATTTTTACTGGTAATCATTAAATCCCCAATAGGCTCATTTTGAATAAAATCTGTGTTAATGATCTTAATATCTGCGCCCATTTTTAATAACACGGTTAATAAACCTGTGCGAGAGGGATTTAAACCGATTTTTCTAATAAGCAATTCAGCCTTTTTGGCTATCAGTGCGCCCACGATAAAAAAAGCTGCTGAAGAAAAATCTCTTACTATTTCATAATGGCCATTTTTTAAAGCCAATTTCTGATAAAGCGGATCGCCTTCAATCGATATTTTTTTTTCTTGCTTTTTAATTTTAGCACCAAACTCTACTAACATACGTTCTGTATGATCGCGTGTTTGAATAGGTTCTACTAAAGTCGTTTCACCTTTGGCAAATAATCCCGCCAATAATAAACAAGATTTTACTTGGGCACTGGCTTGAGGCAAGACATAGTGTATTGGGGTTAATTTAGTTGGCGATTTGCTTGAATTGAAAAACAAAGGCGCCCTTTCTTCTTGATTATGTTCAAAAAAAGCCCCCCTAATGTCTACGCCCATTTGCCTTAATGGCACGGTGATTCTTTTCATAGGACGAGCACAAAGAGAAGCATCTCCTGTTAATTTAATTTGGCCACAAGCAGATGCCAGTAAGCCTGAAAACAATCTGATCCCTGTTCCTGCATTATGAAAATCTAGCACCCTGTTTTTTTGAGCCAATAATTGCGTAAAGTGGCTGAGACCTTGACCCTGTATATATAATTCAGTTCCGCTTTTTTGTTGAACGGAGATCCCTATTTGCTCTATTGCGGATAAAGAAGCCAGCGTGTCTAAACCAGGCAAAAAACCTGAAATATAAGTAGGCTTATCTGAAATGGCGGCTAACATAATACTTCGATGAGAAAGTGATTTATCTCCGGGAATATCAACTTCACCAAATAAAGCCTCGGCTGGTTCAACTACCACGTTCATCCTAACGATTCTGTTGCTCAAATTGCTTTAATAGCTTAACCAATGCCTCTACCCCTTCAAGTGGCATCGCATTATATAAACTGGCTCTAAACCCGCCTTTAACACGATGGCCTTTTAATTGCTTAAATCCCTTGGCGGTTGAAAGGGCCAACAACTCAGATTCTAAGATTTTACTTTTATTTTTATTAATATTAAAAGAAATATTAATTCTGGAACGAGAAAGGGGATGAATTGTATTCACATAAAAATCGCTGTTATCGATATAATCATATAATAAAGCCGCACGTTGCGCGCACAATGCTTGCATGGCTTGAATGCCCCCTTGAGCTATCACCCATTCTGTGATTAACAAAGCCACATAGCAAGCAAATACAGGTGGCGTATTATACAAAGATTTAGATTCAGCCAGTAAATTAAAATCTAAAATAGCAGGAATAGGCTTTTTACTTGGCTTAAGCCAATCCTGACGAATGATTAAAACACACATCCCTGCTATGCCTAAATTTTTTTGTGCACTGGCATACACTGCGCCCATTTTTGCCCAATCGATGGGTTTAGACAAAATAGAAGAAGTTATATCTGAAATTAAATTTGGCACATTGGGGGTATTTAAAAATTCAATGCCTTCAATTGTTTCATTATCTGTATAATGCACATATTTTGCTTGAGGCGAAAGCGCCCAATCTGTGCAAGGTGGAATGGTGCCATCCAAAACAGTTGAAATATCTAAACCAATATGAATATCACTAAATTTTTTCGCTTCTAGGGCCGCTTGGTGTGACCAATGACCCGTTGTAATATAATCTGCGTGCTCGCCTTGTGCCAATAAGTTTAAAGGTAAGGCGGAAAACTGGGCCCTTGCCCCACCATGCATAAACAATACGGTAAATTCATTGGGAATATTCAGCAGTGATCTGAGATTAGATTCTAAGGTTAAAAACAGCGCTTCGATTTCTGGGGTTCTGTGCCCAAACTCCATGACCGAAATGCCCTGTTTCCAGTCTAATAACTCGTTTTGTATTTTTTTTAAGACTGCTGGGGGGAGCATGGCTGGCCCCGCCCCAAAATTCCATGTCTGTATCATAGAAATCAGGTTATCTCGTTATCTGAATTTAACTCTGGATTTAAGTCTGGATTTAAGTCTATATTAATTTCAGCAATTCTTTGCAGCCCAACTAATTTTTCAGATTCTTGTAAATTAATTAAAGTTACACCTTGTGTATTTCTACTCACTAAAGAAATTTCTTCTGCTCTTATTCGCACTAATGTCCCTGCATCTGAGATTAACATCACTTCTTCTTTAGGCAAGACAGAAACAGCCCCCACCACTTTTCCATTGCGCTCTGTCGTTTGAATAGAGATAACGCCCTGACCTGCTCGGCCCTTTAGCGGAAATTCTTCTATGGCCGTTCGTTTTCCGTAGCCATTTTCAGTCGAGGTTAAAATCGCACTACCTGGTTCGGCGATAATCAAAGAAATGACAGAATGAGGCTCTGCTAATTTAATGCCTCGAACCCCTCTTGCTGTACGCCCCATGTCTCTGACATCTTCTTCGTTAAAACGAATGGCTTTACCCGCATCACTAAATAATAAAATATCTTTGGTGCCATCGGTTAATTGAACCCCTACGAGCTCATCATTTTCATTCAAATCTAGCGCAATAAGCCCGGTGCTTCTAGGACGAGAAAATTCTGTTATCGCCACTTTTTTGACCGTGCCATGTTTTGTGGCCATAAAAATATATTTTGCTTTATCTAAATCGGTTAACGGCAATATTGCTGTAATACGTTCATTAGGGGACAAAGGCAAAATGTTCACAATAGGCTTGCCCCTGGCAATTCTCGATCCTTGTGGCAATTGATAGACTTTTAACCAATACACTTTACCCATAGAAGAAAAGCATAAAATCGTATCGTGTGTATTGGCAATTAATAATTGTTCAATAAAATCTTCGTCTTTTACTGTGGTCGCTGCCTTGCCTTTTCCGCCACGTCTTTGCGCTGCATAGCTATCTAACGGCTGTGTTTTAGCATAACCGGTATGCGACAAAGTAACGACACAGGTTTCAGGCTCAATAAGATCTTCATGAGAAAAATCAAGTTGATTGTCTAGAATCTCCGTTTTTCTCGCATCTCCAAATTCCTCTCTTAATTTTATCAATTCGTCTTTGATGACTTGCATTAATAATTCTGGAGACCTTAATATAGCTAATAAACCGTGAATTTCTTTTAAGATGGCTGCATATTCTTCAAATATTTTTTCTTGTTCTAAGCCTGTTAAACGATGCAATCTTAACTCAAGAATTGCCTGCGCTTGTGTCTCCGATAATTTATAGCCCACATCGAGTAAGCCATAGCCTTCAGGTAAATTATCTGGACGAATGACCACATCTACGCCAGCTTTTAATAACATGCCTCGAATGACATCGCCTTCCCAAACCACATTTAGTAATTTGATTTTAGCCTCTTGAGAGGTTTTGGCCGCTTTAATTAAAGCAATAATGGGGTCGATGTTTGCCAAGGCAACTGACCAGCCTTCTAAAATATGCGCCCGCTCGCGTGCTTTCTTTAACTCATAAGTCGTACGGCGGTTTACCACCACTTGACGATGCTTAACAAATTCGGCGATCACTTCTTTTAAGGTAAGCGTTCTAGGTTGACCTGCCACCAATGCGACCATATTAATCCCAAATACTGTTTGCATTTGAGTATGGGCATATAAATTATTTAAAATGACTTCTGCATTTTCATTACGTCGTAGTTCAATCACCACACGCATGCCGTCTTTATCTGATTCATCTCTTAGGGCAGAAATGCCTTCGACTTTCTTTTCTTTGATTAATTCGGCAATTTTTTCAACCAAACGTGCTTTATTCACCTGATAAGGCAGTTCGTCAATCAGAATAGTTTGGCGTTGATTCGATTCATCGGTTTCAATTCGGCATTTGGCACGAACAAGAATGCGCCCCTTACCTGTTTTATAGGCTTCAATAATACCGGCTCGACCATTAATCATTGCCGCGGTTGGAAAGTCGGGGCCAGGAATATGTCTAATTAATTCTTCAAAGGTTAAATTTGGATTTTCAATATAAGCCAAACAACCTGAAATCACTTCTCTTAAATTATGAGGGGGAATATTCGTTGCCATGCCCACGGCTATGCCAGATGAGCCATTGACTAATAAATTAGGAACAATAGTTGGAAAGACAGAAGGCGCAAATTCAGTTTCATCGTAGTTGGGGACAAAATCGACTGTTTCTTTATCTAAATCTGCCATGAGCATATGCGCAAATTTAGCCATCCGCACTTCGGTATACCGCATCGCAGCAGGTGCATCACCATCGACCGAGCCAAAGTTACCTTGTCCATCGACCAAAACATAGCGCATAGAAAAAGGCTGCGCCATTCGAACAATTGTGTCATATACCGCTGTATCACCATGTGGGTGATATTTACCAATCACATCGCCCACAACCCGGGCCGATTTTTTATAAGGCTTGTTCCAGTCATTATTCAATTCGCTCATGGCAAATAGCACACGGCGATGAACCGGTTTGAGTCCATCTCTTACATCAGGCAATGCACGCCCAACAATCACACTCATCGCATAATCTAGATAAGACTGTTTTAGCTCATCTTCGATGTTTACGGTATGAATTTCTTTGGCAAGTAGCTCGGACACCTCTTGCCCCTCCCTCACGATTGGTCTGAATATTAAATAACTGGTTTCTGAAACAGATGTATTCTATCATATTATTTCCAGTCATATTAGTACTGTAAAATAAGTAATTTAACATGCACAACAGCAGCCCTCATGAAATCGCTAAATTTAATAGCATGGCCTCTACTTGGTGGGATCCCCATGGACCTTGTGAACCCCTGCATAAACTTAACCCAATAAGATTAAGTTACATAACAAAATTTACAGCGCTAGAAGATAAAAAAATTTTAGATATAGGCTGTGGTGGGGGCATTTTAAGCGAATCGATGGCCATGATGGGGGCACAAGTCACTGGCTTAGATTTAGCTGAAGATGCCTTAACGGTAGCCAAATTACATTGGCCACAAAACACGGCGCTCACGGCACCTTGCTATCTTAACCACTCTGCAGAGTCTTTTGCTCATAGCCATCCTGAGCAATTTGATATCATTACCTGTATGGAATTAATGGAACATGTGCCTAATCCCTTAAGCCTGATTCAATCTATCGCCTTATTATTAAAGCCTGGTGGAAAACTCTTTTGTTCTACTTTAAATCGCAGCCCTGCATCTTACCTTACGGCTATTATAGGCGCAGAATATATATTAGCTAAATTACCTAAAGGCACGCATGACTATCAAAAATTCATACGCCCTAATGAATTTAGCGCACTGTTAAGGCAAAGTGGCTTAACTTTAAAAGATTTAACCGGGGTAAAATATAATCTATTTACCCAAAATTTTAATATATCCAGCGATTTATCTGTTAATTACTTATTACATGCAACTAAAGCTTTATAACTTTATAACTTTATAAATAGATGAAAAAAAAATGCTAAAAGCCATTTTATTTGATTTAGACGGTACTTTGTTAGATACCGCCCCAGAATTTAGCCATGCGCTTAATCAGTTACGACAAGAACGAGGATTATCTCCAGTTTCTTTAGATCTTATTCGGCCAGCAGTTTCACACGGTTCGGCAGAAGTGATTAAAGTAGGATTTAATCTAAGCGATACCCATCCTGATTTTGCTCCGCTTAAAAAGCAGTTTTTAGCTATTTATCAAAAAAACCTTGGTCAAAATACGGCTTATTTTCCAGGCATCGAAGATTTATTGCTCAAAATAGAAGCATACGGGCTCAAATGGGGCATTGTCACGAATAAACCCGAATTTTTAACGCTGCCTTTATTGGCACATTTCAAGTTAAACAAGCGGGTACATACTGTAGTAAGTGGCGATACCTTGAGTGTGTCTAAACCTGATCCTTTGCCTATATTACATGCTTGTGAGCAAATGAGCCTCGCACCCCATAGTTGTTATTATGTTGGGGATGCACAAAAAGATATTATGGCTGGCAAAGCTGCTGGTGTGATGGCCACTTTTATGGCGCTATATGGCTACCTAGGGCCACAAGATCAACCTTATCAGTGGGGCGCAGATCACTATATTCACGCTCCTAAAGACATTTTGCCCTCTGCTTAAGCTAATCTCTTACAATCTAATGCGAATTTTACGCTATATCCCTCTTGGTTTTATCCTGTATTTACTTTAAATCAAATCCTTTATTGTTAATGTTTGCAGATCTAAATATAAAAATATAAAAATATAAAATAAGAAGAAACAAGATGTTAAGAAGTCAACAGGCTAACCCCTCTTTCGCTCTTTCTGCCTACCATGCCAAAAATGACACCCATGAACACTTCCCTGTTCCCTCATTGGATACGCGTTGGCATCAAATTAGAATCAGCCCTATTCAAGAAGAATTAAAATTATTTACAGGTCTTGATATCAAATTTTTTTTTCAAACACCGCCCATTCGCACTAAAATTATTCCTGGCATTTATATTGACATGCCGGCTTTGCCAAAATCTATTGAGGCCATTGCAGCTATTTTAGCTTTTCAATGGGGGATGTTAGCCTCGCATCATTTGCCCAATATTTACTCAAAACTGCTTAAAAACCCTATAGATTTAGTCTCAGAAAAACAACAAGCGGATAAATTTTCAGCTATTTTTTTGGCGCATTTTAAATATGACATTCAAAAACTGGTGGACTATCTGAATAACAGCCCAAATCTTCCTCCTTGTTATAACTCAAGTGAAGCAGCTTCTCTTCGGGCACAAAAAATAGCGAAAACCTATAAAAAAGTATGTGATATCAATTATCAATATGAAAAAAAATTGATGCCTAAGCAAGTTATACCCTTATCTTATAACCACTACGCCCTAAGCACAGATATTTTTTAGTAATGTAATTGATTAACTTATAGAAACTTGGGTTAGCTTTAGGAGGTAAAGTTTATGAACATACAAGCTTATTTTCTTTCATTCGAAGAATGGCTAAAAAAAATGGAAGTAAAAAATAAAAATTTGACTGCTTTTTTTATTGGCCTATGGGTATTTGGCACAGTTGGATTCTTTATTAAAGCAATTTATATTTATTGGGATATCGGTTATAAATGTTTACCAAGCGTAATAATCACTATTCAGAATAGCTTGATTAAACTGTGCGCTATATCATTACAATAAAAAAACATATCTATAAAAATAGCGGGAATGGAAAATAAGTTTACACAAATTAATAACAAAATTAGACTTCTGTTCATGTATTTTTTTATTAATAATGATAAATTAACTCAAGAATGACCAGAGTATATAAAAATTCTTTTAATAACACAAGTGTGCTTAACATTTGCCCTAAATTTAGAGCAGGCATTGCTGCGTAAATTCAGCATCAGTTGACTTTTTAAACATGATTCGCCATCATCTATCTCCTTATTAAGGCAAGCGATAGGAATAGAAATAAAAATATGATCACACAACCCGCTATTCAGCTGCCTGTCACCTTAAAAAATAAAGTAATACTCGTAACTGGCGCCAGCGATGGCATTGGTCGTGCCTTAGCCATTTGTGCAGCAAAAGCAGGCGCAGAGGTTATTTTAGTCGGCAAAACCCTTAAAAAATTAACGCTGGTTTATGATGAAATTTGTGCCTTAGGCAAACATCATCTCTCTATCAAAGAACCCATGTTATTGCCGGTTAATTTACTACAACTTTCCCCTGAAAATACCCAAGAAATTTATGAAGCAATTCATGATTTATTTGGTAAATTAGATGGGTTAGTGCATTTAGCGGGAGATTTGTTTGGCTTACAACCTATTGGCTTGTATGATATCCAAAAATGGCAACAAACCATACACTTGCATTTACATGCGCCTTTTTTATTAACTCAAAGCCTACTGCCTTTATTACAGAAATCGACTTCAGCGAGTATTTTATTTTCTACCGATTTAGATGTCTCAAAAGGAAAAGCTTATTATGGCGCCTATGCTTGTGCCAAAAGTGGCATTGAAACTTTTTCAAAATTACTTCATGAAGAACTAGAACACAACACAGCAATTTCGGTTACTACTATTTATCCAGGAAAAATTGGCACTCGATTACGCCGAAAAGTTTCTCCCGATGCCGATTTTTCTGAACTTAAAACACCTGAAGAGGCCAGCCAATTATTTTTATATTGTCTGGCCAACCCCCATGAGGTTAAAGGCAAGCTGATACGCTAATAAACTAATTTATATATCTGCTTACGATGTCTTTCTTTTTTTGCTAAAGGACTCCTCAGCAAGCTCATCACTCTGAGGGTCTTGAGCTAAAGACATTCTAATTGCTTCTTCCAGCTGCGCTGCTTCATCATTCTGATCATCTTGATCGGCGGCAGCGGCCATTGGTGAATAAACAGGCTGCTGCGGCTCAAGAGACAAGGCTATTGCTGCACGTAGTGCTTCATCTTCTGAATTGTGAGCTGCGGCAGGTCCCTTCCCCATAAAACTACTCATCATTTTTTCGAGTTGTTTCGATTCCAATATCGCCCGATATTTGTCTAGAAAAGTACGATGGTCATAATCAAATAAAAATAAGTTTGCAAATTCTGGGCACATATACGCCGTTGCTTCTCTTAATTTTTGAGACATGATGCGGTTAGTTGTTCCATTAAAAAGATAGCCCAAAGCATTTAAGATAGCATGCTCGCCACAGGTAGAACCCTCTTGTGACAATAAATTTCCTGCGGACAAATAGTTCATATTCTTATTAACCTTTAAAAATCTAAGACACGTGTTTTTTATCCTGTCTATCCTGCCTTGTGAAGGCGGCAAAGAATCAAAATGCAATACCCTAGCATCCTCCCCCTCTAAGACCAACTTTAAAGAACCCTCTGAATAAGGGCCATCCAATAAATCTTCTTTTACCTTTAATTTAAAAAAATCAACTAATATGCTTTCAACATGTTTTTTATCTTGTTGGTTTCTCTGAAAATACTCAACATGACCATGACGGTTTCCCGTTGCATATTGCACAAAAGTATTTGCAGCCGCTTTCCCTTCAGCCAGGCTAGTGTCAAGGTGATGATTAATTAAATACTGCTTAAAATCTTGATATAATGTGAAAATTTCCTTGTATTTTGCTTTGTTCACATTTTGAATTTCTAGTACATTAGAAGTCCAATGTGCGTTATGATAATTAACCATGGTAAAAATAGAGAGATCATCAAAATCTAATTCAGGTATCCCGAGCGTTAAAAAATGTGCCGTTATGTCTAATGTCGCTTGATAAAATCTTCTACCAAGCGGTTGCTGTACCGCGTCAAAATCCGTATTATATAATGTTTGCTCACCTGTATAATAAATTAATTTTCGATCCTTTTTCCAAAAACGACACTCCCCTTGAGCTAAATCTGCTTGAGCAAGAGCATCTTGAGGATGTTTATTTACATAAGCCCTATAATAATGACTCATTAAGTTTGCGATATCTACACCTGTTAAATAATAGTACATATTTACATCTGTCATAAAATAGATCTCTCGTTCATTAAATTGGTTAAATTATTTTAAAAATAATAAAGAAAGCATGATGACTTAAAATCAAAAAAAGTCAATCGTTTGACTAAAGTCTTAACTTAAAACTTAAGGCTTAGGGCTACTAGCTCGCAAATCTGCTTCTTGCTGGCGCTCGACAAAATTGGGAACAAGCCCCGCTTGCTTTTCTGACAATAAAGGCAGATAACTTTTAGATGATGCTGCAGGTTCTAAATCAGAAGCACATACACGCGATTTTTTTGCTTGTTTTTCTGCTTCTAATGTTCTTAAAGATTGAGCCTCTAATTGACGTTGCTCTTCGGAAAGATCTTTTTTATCGGTTTTATCGATTTCTTCTATATAGTCATTCAAGGCTATTGCTGAAACAATAGCCAGCACCACTGAAGCGCATGCAATAAAAAAAGGATTTAACATACCCAATGCAGGTGCAATCACATGCTGCACCACTAAATTTAAGGCAACGCCCATTAACAAGCCTATAACAAGATAGTCGGCTGGATTAAGGCCTGCTTTAACCTCAGCATCAGCTTTCGAGGATGGGATTTCTGGATTTTTTGACATTTGCTGCGCTAATATTAGATCAAACTCCTCTTGGTACACCTTACCCGGTTCAGAACCAAATAAAAACAAGCGCGCAAATTCAGGGCAAAAATAATTGGTGGCTCTTCTTAAATCTACAGATGAGATACCATGTGTTGATGTAAAAAAGACATATTTTAAGCCATTTAAAATAGCATGTTCGCCACAAGTTGCCCCTGTTTGAACTTGTAAATTTTTAGGCGCATCATAATTCATATCATGGTTAGCCGCCAAAAATCTAGCGCAAGCTCTCTGTACTCGGGCATGAGTATGCTCTGAAAACATTGAATCAAAATGATGCAGATTGGCATTTTTAGGATCATTAGGCGCAAGCACTAAGCTTAAATTTCCCTCTATATAATTATTTGTATCTGCTTGACCTTTGAGGTCTAATAAATGTCCTTGATTTTTTGATTGGAAAAAAGCACATAAAATATTTTCAATATTTTCTTTATCTTGCTGATTACTTTCCGTTAAATTTCTTTTATTCAAGCTTGTGATATCACCATGGCGATTGCCTGTGGCATATTGTATAAATATGCCTGGGGCCATTTTCCCTAAGCCTAAATTTGGATCAAGATTTTTATCGCGTAAATACTGTTTAAACTCCTGATATAAATCATAAATTGCTTTATATTGTTGTTTATTCAGATCTTTTATAGATAATACCACTGAGGTCCAATGGCCTCTATTCAAATTAATCAGTGACATAATATGAATGGTGTCACTGGGTAATTCAGGAAGATTTAGTTCAAGAAAACAAGCCGTTATGTCTAAACTTGCCGTGTATAAGCCTCTGCCTAAAGGTTGTCTCTGCGCTTCACTCTGCTTGTCTTCAAGCAATGCTTGCTCACCAGCATAAAAAAGTAATTCTCCCGCTTCATTTTGCCAAAAGCGATTATCTTGTTGGGGAAGCAGGTGCGTTGGGTAAAGAGAACAATATCCCTGGTGGTAATTATCTAAAAGGTGAGCAATATCTTCTGATTTTAAATAATAGGAATGAGCGTAATTTTTAGACATAATAAAGTAACCCAGCTTAATCTTGTTTAATTTTTAAATCGGCAGCTTAATTAAGAAAGAAGCCTAATTTAAAACTAAAGCTAAATTAAGTCAAGTTTAACTTTGTCTAGCAAAGCTGTTTGCTCTTCTTTTGTGAGACGTTGAATCTTGCCAGCTTTAAGTAATCTGGGTAACATAATTCCGCCAAAGCCTGTTCTGACTAATCTTGAAACCGTTAAATCCTGAGATTCAAATAAACGCCTAACTTCTCGATTTCGGCCTTCATGCAAGGTCGCCAAATACCAACGATTAGCCGTTGACTTTTTACGATCGCTTTCATCTTCTGCGTTAGGATCTTCTTTTAAAGCTTCAATAGAATCGAATTTTGCCATGCCATCGTCTAGCTTGACCCCTTTAAGCAAAGTCGCCATTAATTTTTTAGGATCATGATTGCCTAATACCCTTACAAAATACGATCGCGTGATTTCATAAGAAGGATGCATTAAGCGATGGGCTAATTCACCATAATTTGTAAACAATAATAATCCCGAGGTATTTAAATCTAGCCTGCCAATCATTATCCATTTGCCCTGTCTTGGCCTCGGCAAACGAGAAAAAACATTGATTCTATCGCTTTCTTTTAGATTGGTACAAATTTCACCCACGGGCTTATGATATATAATCGTTTCCAGCTCAAAAGGCGCATCTGTCGGTTTATGGCGGCTTTTAAAATAAGAATAGGCTTTAGGCGTGCTAGGATGCTTTGGCCAGATAATATTGCTATCGAGCTTTATAATTTCTTTACCCGAAATTTTATCCCCCAAATTAACCATATGGCTATTGACCCATAGCCTTTTTTGCTTAATCCATTCTTCTATTTCACGTCGAGATCCTAGCCCCAAATTGGCCAACACTTTTTGAATGCGGTCGGTTCTTTTAGCCGGAATGGTAATGGCATCAGGATTCTTTCGAATTTGGGTCTTTTTGGGATAATTGGGTGTCATTGTATATACTCGGAATGGTCATCACTACTTCTGACAAATTATCCCTTAATCCTTCTGAATTAGCAAAATTTCTTTCTTCTGGATTTTCTGGCTTTTCTGGCTTTTCTGGCTCTTGGCTCTCTTGAGCCTGACTTTCCAGCTCTTTGGCAATTAACTCTAAATCTCGTAGGGCCGAAAGGGGGGGTAAAGCTTCTAGCGTTTCTAAGCTAAAATGGTCCAAGAAGGCTTTAGTGCTGGCAAATAACTCTGGCTTACCAGGCACCTCTTTGTGTCCTACTACCCGAATCCATTCTAATTCAAGTAATTGCCTAATAATATTAGCACTTACCTGGACCCCTCGAATATCTTCAATTTCAGCACGGGTAATAGGCTGACGATAAGCAATCAGTGCTAAAGTTTCGAGAAAAGCCCGGGTATGTTTTTGGGGTTTTTCTTGCCATAAGCCTTGGATATCAGGAGCAACATCAAAAGCAACTTGAAAACGGTAGCCACTCGCAATTTTTTTCAATACCACCCCACGATTGGCATAATGTGCCATCAACCCATTCAAGGCCTCTCGAACTTCCCCCAAACCAGGCTCTTGGCCCTCTGGGAAAAGCTTAATAAGGGCATTTTCATCTAGGGCCCTGCCACAGGCAAATAAAGCCGCTTCAATCTGGCGTTGTAACACGTTCTCTTTGTTCATCGGTAAGTGCCTCTGACTCGCTCACTGCTTTTAAATGGATAGGACTAAATAGATCGGCTTGAACAATATCAATTAAGCCTAGTTTTAATAATTCTAATATGGCTAAAAAACAAACCACCACACCTGAACGGCCTTCTTTTAGATTAAAACAACTTTCAAAAGCCATGAATTTTTGCTCGGAAACACGATGTAAAATATGTGACATCCGTTCTCGAACCGATAAATTTTCTCTGGAAATACGATGGTGTGTACTTAAATCTGCTCGCTTTAATATTTCATAAAATGCCCTAACCAGTTCTTGTAAAGTCACCAAGGGTATTTTAGACACTTCTGGTTTTTCTATCTCTATTCCACCCCCTAAATAAGTATCTTTCCCTATTTCAGGCAAAACAGACAAAGCTTCAGCCGCCTTTTTAAAGCGCTCATATTCTTGTAAGCGCCTAATTAATTCGGCACGAGGATCATTTTCTTCTTCAAGATAAGCCGATTTAGGCCTAGGTAATAATAATCTTGATTTAATTTCAGCCAAAGTAGCAGCCATGACTAAATATTCTGCTGCCAATTCAAGTCTAAATGCTTTCATCATATCAACGTACACTAAATATTGCTGTGTAATTTGAGTAAGCGGAATTTCAAGTAAATCTAAATTATTCTTACGAATTAAATATAATAATAAATCTAACGGCCCCTCAAAGGCCTCTAAAAAAATTTGTAACGCGTCTGGCGGAATATACAAATCATCTGGTAGCTTATCTAAAGGTTTGCCATGAATTTTAAAAGATAATACCACGTCCGTTTGCATGTTAAAATTTAATACCCATGGCAGTTTTTACTTCTTCGAGCGTTTCACTTGCAATATCTTGAGCAGCTTCACAGCCTTCTCGTACAATTTCTTTGACCAAACTAGGATTATTAAGATAAGGTTCCGCTTGCTGACGATAGACTTTATTTTCTTCTAAGACTTTATCTAAAATAACTTGCTTACATTCTAAACAACCAATGCCTGCTGTTTGACAGCCTGTCTGTACCCATTCTTGAGCGCTTACTGAAGAATAAATTTTGTGCCATGCCCAAACAGGGCATTTTTCAGGTGTGCCTGGATCTTGTCTTCTCACCCGAGCAGGATCTGTTGGCATGGTTTTGATTTTTTGGGTAATTACCTCAGGCGCTTCTCTGAGGCCAATCGTATTATGATAAGATTTAGACATTTTTTGACCATCTAAACCAGGCATTTTAGACACAGGGGTAAGTAAGGCTTGAGGTTCTGGCAAAATTATTTTGCCACTGCCTTCTAAATAGCCATATAAGCGCTCTCTATCCCCTAAAGATAAGTTGGTTTGCAAAGATACTAAGGCATGTCCTTTTTCCAATGCCGCCGCATCTCCTGTTTCTTGATAGGCTTTTAAGCAATTTAAATACACTTTGGCATTTTTTTTACCTATTTTTTCAATGGCTTCCTCTACTTTTACTTGAAAGCCCTTATCTTTTCCGTATAAATAATTAAAGCGGCGAGCCACTTCACGAGTGAGCTCTAAATGAGAAAGTTGATCTTCTCCTACTGGAACCAAACCCGCTTTATAAGCCAATATATCTGCCGATTGTAGTAAGGGATATCCCAAAAAACCATATGTGGCTAAATCAAGATCTTTTAATTTTTCTTGTTGATCTTTATAAGTTGGGACACGTTCAAGCCAACTTTGAGGTGTAATCATGGATAATAGGGTAAATAACTCACAGTGCTCGGGTACTTTGGATTGAATAAAAATTTTGCAGGCCCCTGGATTTAAGCCTACTGACAACCAATCGATTATCACCTCCCACACGGAGTTTTCTATAATCTCGGTCTGTTCATAGTGTGTGGTTAAGGCATGTAAATCTGCTACAAAAAAATAACATTGGTACTCATGCTGTAGCTTAATCCAATTTTTTAATACCCCATGATAATGACCCAGATGTAAAGAACCTGTTGCACGCATACCTGAGACCACTCGGGTGAATTCTTGTGACACACTGCTCAAAATATTATCCTATTTATCATGCTTAAAGTTAACCAAATAAATGGCCTTGGGTGAATTTAACGCTTTGCTCTCTTTATATTCTATCTTTAATTCTATACATTTAATTTTAAATTATTTACGCGCAAGCAGCAGCAATTATTTTTACGAGTAAGTTTTAAAGCTAGATTATCAATAATGGGGTTTGTTTAAGGCCAAATTATAAATTTATCTTTAAAAATCAATGGGTTATTTTAAGAAATGCGTTAAAATTGGATAAATTTCTGTATTTTTCATATAATAGCGCATGCTAAGTTAAAGTACCAAAATTATAGGATAAATACCCTCCGATGACACATCTCGCGACTTTAGCTTTACACAGCTTATTTTTAAAAAAAATGCGTTTACCTTTTATTTTATTATCCGTCCTCATTCTCCCACTTTTTTTTGGTCAACATGTTCCAACAGAAATAAAATCCTTTATTTATGCTATTAGCTTGAGCATAAAATCTATTTTAGTTTATGTTTTACCTTTGATTATTTTTAGCTTTGTTTTTTCGGCCATTATAAATTTAAAATCTGGTGCCTTTAAATTTATCATTGCGCTTGTTTCCATGATTTACATTTCAAATTGTGCTGCCATTCTAACTGGCTTTTCAGTGGGATCCTTAATGTTAGGCCAGCTCACGATTTCACCGCATCAGACGCTTAATTTAGCCCCTGAGCTCTTGCCACTCTGGTCTTTTAAACTCTCGCCTTTAATCGATAATCAGTTTGCCCTAATGGGGGGATTTTTACTCGGCATATTGCTGTCATTTAACAAGCACGAAAATACTAAAAAAATAGCTAAAAATTTAAATTTTTCAGCTCATTGCTTTTTAAAAAAAATATTCATCCCCCTCTTGCCTATTTTTATCTTGGGGTTTGTATTTAAATTAGAACACGATGGCGCACTAAGTGCCGCATTAAAAACTTACGCACCTGTTTTGTTAATTATTGTCGGCACACAGTTTTCTTATATTATGCTTTTGTATCTGATTACTTCAAAATTTTCACCACGCACATTTTGGCGCTACATTAAAAATATTTTACCTGCAACCCTCACAGGATTCAGCACCATCTCAAGTGCGGCAACCATGCCCTTGCTGATTTTATGTACTGAAAAAAACTTATCCAATCCGGATGTTGCTGACATGGTGATTCCTGCCACTATTAACACCCATACGATTGGAAGCGCTATTGGCATTACGATTTTATCTTTAAGTACTTTATTGGCTTTTGGGCATGAATTGCCGACATTTTTAGGATTTTTTGAATTTGGGTTAATTTATGCTCTGGCTAAATTCGCTGTTGCTGCCGTGCCAGGCGGGGCCATTCTTGTTGTCACCCCCCTACTGGAAAATTATTTTCACTTTTCGACTGAAATGAGTGGTTTAATTACCGCTATTTATATGTTGCTCGACCCTTTTGGCACCGCGGCGAATGTAACCGGAAACGGGGTTTTTCCTATTGCTTTTTCTAAAATTTATAAGATCTAACCATCTAGTTCTTGCCATCGTTTGTAAACAGTTTCTAATTGCTGCTTAAGCTTATCTAGGTAATGAGATGTTTTTTGAATTTCAGCCTGTGGCTTCTGATAAAACTCAGGCTGCGCTAAGGTCTGCTCTAGCACTAAAATCTCTGCCTCAAGTTTTTCAATTTTTTCAGGTGATTCTGCTAATTCTCGCTGCTCTTTAAAAGATAATTTATTTTTTGATAAATTTAAGCCCGACTTTTTTTCAAGATCTTTTTTAGCAAGCTGTTTTTTATTTTGAATTTTATTTTTATCTTCTAAAATAGATTTTTTTCGCTCTAACCAATCGGTATAGCCCCCAACATTAATCGTTACGGCGCCATCGTCTTCAAAGGCAATGGTGTAAGTCGCTATATTATCAATAAATTCTCTATCATGGCTAATAATAATAACCGTGCCGGCATAATCTAATAATAATTCTTCTAATACATCTAACGACTCTATATCCAAATCATTTGTGGGCTCATCTAACACGAGTACATTAGCTGGCTTTGCAAATAACTTAGCTAATAATAATCGATTTTGCTCCCCGCCAGATAAGGTATCTGCTGTAGCACGACACTTTGTAGGTGAAAATAGAAAATCGCCTAAATAGCCAATCACATGCTTATTTTTCCCATTAATCGGTATGATATCATCCCCATTGGCAACGTTAGCCATCACTGTTTGTTGCTTATCTAAGGCATCTCGAGTTTGATCAAAAAAAGCCACCTGCATGGTCGGGCTTTGTTTCACCTCGCCTTTTGTTGGAGGAATTAAGCCTAATAATAACTTAACTAAAGTTGTTTTGCCCACACCATTGGGGCCTACAATTGCAACTTTATCTCCCCGTTGAATGGTAAAAGTAAAATCCTTTAATAACATTTTATCTGGGGTATAACCAAATGAAAGATGTTTTGCTTGAATCATGGTTTTGCCAGATTTAACATTGGCATCATTAACCTCAAAACTGGGCTTCCCCTGCAAAGTTCGTCGACTTTGACGCACTTCCCTTAATGCTTTTAAGGCACGTACCCGTCCTTCATTACGAGTTCGACGGGCTTTCACGCCTTGACGCAACCACTGCTCTTCTTCAGATAATCTTTTATCAAACAAGGCATTTTGTTTTTCTTCTTCTAATAAAGCCTGTGCTTTACGTGCCAAAAATCCATCATAATCTGAGGGGTAAGATATTAACTGACCTCGGTCTAATTCAATAATGCGCGTCGCTAATTTTCTTAATAATGCCCTATCATGGGTAATAAACATAATTGTCTTGGGGTAAACCAAGAGCATTTTTTCAAGCCACTCAATGGCCTCTAAATCTAAATGATTTGTGGGTTCATCTAATAATAAAATATCCGGTTCTTGCACTAAAGCTTGCGCCAACGCAACCCTTCTTCGCCAACCGCCAGATAACTCAGACACCAATTTTGAGGCCGGTAATCCTAAATCATGAATCACGCGTTCTATACGTTCTTGAATTTGCCATCCACCAAAATGCTCTAATTGTGTTTGGCAATGGCTGATTTTGTTCATCCAATTATCATCATGATTTTCTGTTTGCTCTAGTAACTCATGATATTGAAGTAATATATCACTGAGTTCTGATAATCCTTTGGCCACAAACTCAAAAACAGTAATAGGCTCTAAAGGCGGCAGCTCTTGGGGCAAAATAGCCACTTTTAAATAATCTGGCTTAATGATTTCACCCGAATCTGGGGTTTGAATTTGTGCCAATATTTTAAAAAGCGTAGACTTGCCCTGGCCATTTCGCCCAATCAGCGCAATACGCTCATTCGATTCAATACTTTCATTTACCTGATCTAATAAAGGAAATTGGCCTACTGAAAAATACACGTTCTTAAAAGTAACTAAAGGCATGTTATATACTCTAATAAATAAAAAATAAATAAATAAATAAATAAAACTAAATTTTCGCGATTATAGCATTTTTAAGCAGAACAAAGTTAAATAAATTATGATAATATAAGCAATACACTATTTTTTTACCCTTTGGATTAAGGTAAATAACTAAATGAAATTTTTATACGATTTATTACCCGTTATTTTCTTTTTTATTGCCTATAAATTTTATGGCTTATATGCCGCTACGTTTATTGCCATTTTAACCGCCGTAGGGCAATTAGTTTATGCCTTTATTTGTCGAAAACCGATTGATGTGATGCAATGGCTTAGCTTAGGGGCCATTACGCTACTAGGGGGTGCCACGTTAATTTTCAAAAACGAGTTGTTTATTAAATGGAAACCCACTGCTATTTATTGGCTCATGGGGCTTGTCTTTTATTTTAGCCAATTTTTTGGCACTAAACCGCTGAAACCCATTGCCCAACGTATGATGGAAAAATCAGTCAGCCTATCCGAAAACATGTGGAAAAAACTCAATACAAGCTGGGTCATCTTTTTTATCATAATGGGTGGTTTAAATTTACTTGTACTTTATAATTTTGATACGAATACTTGGGTTAATTTTAAATTATTTGGATCTTTTGGCTTAACCTTAGTGTTTGTGTTACTACAAGCCGCTTTCTTAAGCAAAGTTTCTTCCCCTCTTCATACAGGTAAATAAAACCCATGATTCACGCAAGCATTATCAGCAGAAAAAACTTAATAGCAGAAATTCAGGAAAAATTAACCACTGAATTAGCCCCCGATTTTTTAAAACTTGATGACGACTCTCATGCACATAGCGACCATTTTGCAGGATCCGATGGTCATTTCACTTTAACCATTCGTGCCGCCAAATTTGAAGGGCTTTCAAAAGTACAGCAGCACCAAATGATATATAAAATTTTAGGGGACTATATTGGTTCCAATAAAGGCATCCATGCTTTAAGAATTATCATTCCATCTTAAAAATCTTAATTCCTAACTCTTTAATCTTTTGGCAGCAGCTTCATCAGTCGCCTGCTCTGCCTCAACAACATCTTCATCTTGCATGCTCGTCTCATCATTCTGAGCCTCATGACCCTCATGAGGACGTTTCTGTCCTTTTCTTTGTTCTTCAGCAATACCAGAACTAGAACCAGAACTAGAACGAGAAAACATCACTACTGCTGGTACTGCTGCTGCTGGCGCCTCTTCTTGTTGCACTGGCACACTACTAACTGGCTCACGAACTGGCTCAGGAGCAACAAACACTGCTGCTGCTTGTTCTACTCTTCTCTCTTCTCTGATCTCTTCTCTGATCTCTTGTATTCTTGGCACACTTCTTCTTTGTAATCTAGCTAATAATGGCACTTCAGCTTCAGGCTGATCCTGTTCTTCAATCTCAATAATATTAAGGGGTTTTTCTGATAGCATATATTTTAAAGCGCTAAAAAGCGCATTTTTATAGACCATTGAAGCCGCCGAAAAAAGCACGGCATTATAGGGCGATAGTATCTCAAGCTCTATGAGTTTTACTGATGCCACTATATTTAAAGCATAATAAGCATACGCTGTTATATTTCCTGCATTTTCTTGAATATGTTGCATGATATCCTTTCGCACTTTAAAAATCTTAGTTGCCAATAAAGCAGGTGCTAATAATGAGCTGCCCATCGATAAAAATGCGAATAAAGGACTTTGAGTACTATGTAGCGTAGTCATGTAACTTGGCATTCTAAGGTATGCCTGTGCTTGAACGACACTCAAAGTCGCTATAATAGGATAAGCATAATCTTTATACTCTTTGACAAGGCTTAGGCCTGCCTTAAGACCCTGAAAAAATTTATTATTTAAAAATCTATTTAAAAATCTCACAATATACTCCAATAAACTAACTTGATTTTAATGTTCATGCCGGAGTATATCTTTGGTTACCCTAAAAAGTCATTAATTTTAGTTAACTAGCAGACGAACGGTAGGTTTAAGCCGATAAACGGTCATACATCAATATATTTAGATAAATAAAAGGGGCTGAATAGCCCCCTTTATCTTATTTTAAAATATTCAGACAGATTTTAGTTGCCCATTAAGTCTTTAAGTGCCCGACCAATATCTGCTGGTGATTGCACTGTTTTTACCCCTGCTTTTTCAAGCGCCGCAAATTTTTCAGCTGCCGTGCCTTTTCCACCAGAAATAATTGCGCCTGCATGGCCCATCCGTTTGCCTTCAGGTGCAGCTACCCCTGCAATATAAGAAACGACCGGTTTGGTGACATATTGAGCGATGAATTCAGCCGCTTCTTCTTCTGCACTGCCCCCAATTTCCCCAACCATCACAATCCCTTCTGTTTGTGGATCATCTTGGAATAATCTAAGTGCATCAATAAAACTGGTACCTGGAATAGGATCTCCACCAATACCAATACAGGTACTTTGACCTAAACCCATATCCGTTGTTTGTTTAACAGCTTCATAAGTTAAAGTCCCTGAACGTGAGACAATACCCACACGACCAGGCAAATGAATGCTACCAGGCATAATGCCTATTTTGCATTCCCCTGGGGTAATAATACCTGGGCAATTTGGGCCAATCAGTCTGCAATTGGTTTTCTTTAAATACTCTTTCACTAACATCATATCTAATGTCGGAATGCCTTCTGTGATACACACAATCAGCAAAATGCCTGCATCTGCAGCTTCAATAATAGAATCTTTACAAAAAGCAGCCGGTACATAAATAACACTGGCCTCTGCCTCTGTCTTTTCTACTGCTTCTCTCACCGTATTAAATACAGGCAAGCCTAAATGTTTTTGTCCACCTTTACCTGGGGTAATGCCGCCTACCATTTTAGTGCCGTATTCTATGGCTTGTTCAGAATGAAAAGTGCCCTGCTTACCGGTAAACCCTTGGCAGATCACGCGAGTATTTTTATTAACTAATACGCTCATAACTCTCAAAACCTCAATTTAATTATTTATTTAGATGCCAACGCAACTACTTTTGTTGCCGCATCGGTTAAGCCCGTTGCTGGCGTGATATTTAAACCACTTTTAGCCAGTAAAGCAGAGGCTTCTTTTGCTCTATTGCCTTCTAATCTAACGACAACTGGAATGGTAATGCCCACTTCTTGAACGGCACCAATGATGCCTTCTGCAATTAAATCACAACGAACAATGCCACCAAATATATTCACCAATACTGCTTTTACGCTGGAATCAGATAAAATAATTTTAAAGGCTTCCCGAACACGTTCTTGGGTAGCGCCACCGCCCACATCTAAGAAATTAGCGGGATTTCCACCATGTAATTTAATTAAATCCATTGTGGCCATGGCTAATCCGGCTCCATTGACCATACAGCCAATATTACCCTCAAGAGAAATATAATTTAATTCCCATTCTTTGGCTCTTACTTCACGCTCATCTTCTTGGGTAATATCACGCATCTCACGAATTTGAGATTGACGATATAAAGCATTTTCATCGACATTGATTTTGCCATCTAAACAAATAATCTTGCCTTGTGTCGTGATAATCAACGGATTAATTTCTACTAGGGCTAAATCACACTCAATAAATAACATGCCTAAGCCCATCATAATTTGAGAAAATTGCTTAATTTGAACATCTGTCAAGCCTAACTTAAAGCCTACTTCACGGCATTGATAAGGCATGACGCCTATCAGCGGATCAACCACCACTTTAATGATTTTTTCAGGAGTTTCATGTGCTACTTTTTCAATTTCTACCCCGCCTTCAGTCGACGCCATGATCACGATTTTTTGAGTGGCTCTGTCTAATACTGCACCCAAATATAACTCGCGTTCTATATCGCTTGCTTGTTCTATTAACAATTCACTGATCAATTGGCCTTTGCTATCTGTTTGGTAAGTCACCAAATATTTGTGCAATAAATTACGGGCAACTTCTGCAACTTCTTCGGCAGATTTTACTAATTTCACGCCGCCTGCTTTGCCACGTCCACCTGCATGAACTTGGGCTTTTACCACATACGCAGGGCCTTCTAGTTGACTTAAACCGGCAACCGCTTCCTCTACTGTTTTGGCAACATAAGAAGGAGAAACTGGCATGCCAAATTGTTTAAATAACTTTTTGGCTTGATATTCATGTAAATTCATACTGACCTCATTAACGATAAAACTATAAAACTATAAAACTATAAATATTAATCTTAAACTTCAAGCACTAAGCGTGCAGGATCTTCTAACATTTCTTTTATGGTCACTAAGAATCTGACTGACTCTGAGCCATCGATTAAACGATGATCATAAGACATGGCCACATACATCATCGGGCGAATCACGATTTGACCATTTTCAACCACTGGGCGCTCTTCTATTTTATGCATGCCCAAGATACCCGTTTGAGGTGGATTAATAATGGGGGTAGACATTAAAGACCCAAAAACGCCTCCATTAGAAATGGTAAACGTTCCTCCTGTCATGTCTTCTATGCCAAGCTGTCCGCTTTGCGCTTTTTTACCATACTCGGCTATTTTTTGTTCCATTTCTGCCATAGAAAGCGTTTCGGCATTACGCACAACTGGAACCACTAAGCCTCTTGGTGAAGACACGGCAATGCCAATATCCATATAGCCATGATAAACAATATCATTGCCATCGATAGATGAATTAACCAGAGGGAAACGTTTAAGTGCCTCAACAACTGCCCGAGTGAAAAAAGACATAAATCCTAATTTAACACCATGACGTTTTTCAAAGGCGTCTTTATATTTTGCCCGTAAGTCCATCACTGGCTTCATATTAATTTCGTTAAACGTTGTTAAAATAGCAGCCGTTTGTTGTGATTGAATTAATCTTTCGGCAATGCGTGCTCTTAATCGCGTCATTGGTACGCGTTTTTCTGAACGAGAACCCATTGCAGCCATTTCTGTGCTGACTGCCGTTGCGGGTGTGATGGCCTTAACAACATCTTCTTTAGTGATTCTGCCACTTTTTCCTGTGCCTGTAATATTTTCTACAGGAACTTCATGCTCGCCAATTAGGCGACGAACCGCAGGGCCGGCAGGTGCAGCAGCAGCAGGTTCAGGTGCAGGTGCAGGTGCAGAGACAACAGCAGGGCTAACTGCACCCGCTTTAAATATACCTATTACTTGCTGGCCCTGTACCGTATCCCCTGTGACATTCAAGATTTTTTCAAGAATTCCATCTGCTGGCGCAACCACTTCTAAGACAACTTTGTCGGTTTCAATATCGACAAGATTTTCATCACGCTTAATCGCTTCGCCTGGTTTTTTATGCCATGTGGCAATCGTGGCATCAGACACCGATTCTGGCAATACCGGGACTTTAATATCAATCATCATTCATTCTACCCTTTACTAACTTTACTAAAATTACTTTTTTACTGTCCTAACGCTTGCTTAATTAAAGCCTGCTGTTGCTGATTATGCATTTCATAATAACCACAGGCTGGTGCGGCTGCAGGCAAACGACCGGCATAAGACAAACGCTGTGTCTTTGTTAAACAAGCCAACATATGATGTGAGCTAGGAAACCATGCACCCTGATTTTGTGGCTCTTCTTGACACCAAATAATTTCAGATGCCTCTTGGTAAGGTTTAAGCGCTTGAATTAGCTCTAATTCTGGAAAAGGATACAATTGTTCAATTCGAATAATGGCAACATTTTGTTGATTATTTTTTTCACGCGCTTCGACCAAATCGTAATACACTTTACCAGAACATAAAACCACACGATTCACTTGTTTAGAATCTTGTTTTGTTACTTCTGGAATAACGGCCTGGAATTCCCCTGTTAAAAATTCAGATAGTTCACAGCTGGCTGATTTATGTCTTAGCAAGCTTTTAGGGGTCATGACCACAAGTGGAATACGCACATCACGAAGCATTTGACGTCGAATCATATGAAAGGCCTGCGCTGCGGTTGAAGGCACACAAACTTGAATATTATTTTCAGCACATAATTGTAAAAAACGTTCTAATCGAGCAGAAGAGTGCTCTGGGCCTTGGCCTTCATAACCATGGGGTAAAAATAGAGATAAGCCGCATAATCTTCCCCATTTTTGTTTACCGGAGCTGATAAATTGATCGATAACGACTTGTGCCCCATTGGCAAAATCGCCAAACTGCCCTTCCCAAATAGTCATTATTTTAGGATCTGAGCAGGCAAAGCCATACTCAAAAGCCATGACCGCTTCTTCAGATAATAAAGAATCGATGACTTCAAATTTAGGCTGATCAGCTGAAAGATGCTGTAAGCCCAAATAAGCTTCGTTTGTATTTTGATCAAAAAGACCTGCATGACGATGAAAGAAAGTACCTCTTCGACAATCTTGGCCTGACAGTCTTACGCCATGGCCCTGTAAAAGCAAGGCGCCATATGCCAATAATTCGGCACAACCCCAATCGAGCGGCATTTTACCCGTTAACATTTTTTCACGATCTTGTATGATTTTAGCCACACGTGGATGCAGCGTAAAATGCTCTGGCACCGTGGTGATGTTCTGAATAAGCACATTCACCATTTCTTGTGTTATCGCTGTTTTAGCAGGCGAACGCCAATCATCGCTTTTATAAGCCGTCCAATCAATAACGTAGTCAAGCTTCGCATCGTAAACCATTTTTCTTGCAACGGTTTCGCCTTTATCTAATAAATCGCGGTTATTGCTCACTAAGTCTTGAGCAAAACTTGCTTCTATCGCGCTGTTTTTAACTAATTGCTCAGAATAAATTTGTCTGACTGTAGGATGTTTTGCAATTTTTTTATACATCACAGGTTGAGTGGCCGAAGGCTCATCTGCTTCATTATGTCCGTGTCGACGATAACAAACCAAATCGATGACGACGTCTTTTTTAAATTCAGTGCGATAATCAAGTGCCACTTGCATCGCAAATACAACGGCTTCTGGATCATCTGCATTCACATGCAAAATAGGCGCCTGAATGACTTTGGCTACATCAGAGCAATAAAGTGTCGAACGCGAATCACGCACATCACTGGTTGTAAAACCAACTTGATTATTAATTACTAAATGAAGGGTACCACCAATATGATAACCCCTAGTTTGAGACATATTCAGTGTTTCCATCACAACACCTTGACCCGCAAAAGCCGCATCACCATGAATGGCAATAGGCAATACTTTAGAGCCAGTTTTATCATTCCATCGATTCAAGCGTGCACGCACAGAACCTAAAACAACGGGGGTCACAATTTCTAAATGGGAAGGATTAAAAGCCAATGCCAAATGTACTGAACCGCCAACGGTTGCTACATCACTTGAAAAACCTTGATGGTATTTTACATCGCCTGATTGTAATTCAGGATTTGGTTTACCCGCAAATTCATCAAATAATTCACTCGGCTTTTTGCCAAAAGTATTGACCAAAACGTTTAATCGACCACGATGGGCCATGCCAATAACCACTTCTTTGACCCCATGCATGCCAGCACGCTGAATGCACTCATCTAACATAGGAATTAAGACATCACCCCCTTCTAGGGAAAATCTTTTAGCCCCTGGATATTTAGACCCTAAATATTTTTCTAAGCCTTCTGCAGAGGTTAAGCCTTCTAAAATATTTTTTTTCTGTTCTATTGAAAAATTAGGGTTACAACGAGAGCCTTCTATTCTTTCTTGAACCCAGCGACGTTCTTCTGGATAAGGAATATGCATGTACTCGGTACCAATAGCGCCGCAATAACTGTCATTAAGTGCTTTGAATAATTCCCCTAATGCCATACGTTGAGGGCCTACAAAGGTTTCAACATCGAATACTGTGCCTAAATCACTGACAGATAAACCATGATCTTCTAAAGTCAGTTCTGATATTAATTTATCTTGGCATTCCCGCATAGCAAGTGGATTAATTTGGGCACGCAAATGGCCATGTAAGCGATAAGCGTTAATCAAACTCGTTACTTGAATTTGTTTTAATTCATGATCCAGGGTGACATTGGATCCAGATGTGCCAGATGCAGAAACACCTTGAGCATATAAAACAGGCTTTTGAAGTATTTTTTCAAATTCGGCTTTTACTGCCGCATGAGATACATCTAGGCTATGCCCATTTTGAGGTAATTGTTTAAAAAAAGTACGCCACTCTTCAGGTACTGTACTTGGATCCACTAAATATTTTTCAAATAAGTCTTCTATATAGGGCGCATTAGACCCTTCTAGCATTGAATGAGTCCATAGAGAGTTCATATTATCATCTACCATTGTAAAGTTACCTAACGTACAAGAAATATATATAAAGTTAGTAACAATTATACATGATTAAGCTTAGATGATTAAACCTCTTCTTTCATCATTTCGGTGCGGATATCTGAAATAGCTTTGTTAGGGTTCAAACCTTTAGGGCAGCTTTCAACACAATTCATAATCGATCGGCATCTAAATACGCTATAGGCGTCATTTAGCTTCTCTAATCTTTCTCGTGTGGTGTCATCTCGGCTATCGACGATAAATCGACTGGCTTGTAATAAAGCTGCTGGGCCTAAAAACTTATCTGGATTCCACCAATAAGAAGGACAAGCACTGGAACAACAGCCACATAAAACACACTCATATAAGCCATCTAACTTTTTTCGTTCTTCTGGGCTTTGTAACCGTTCTGTAGCAGGAGGTGGCGAGGTATTTTTTAAATAAGGCTCAGCTTTTTTATACTGTTTAAAAAATTGGGTCATATCGACAATTAAATCTCGAATAACAGGCATACCTGGAAAAGGCTGAAGCAAAATATGCTGACCTAGCTCACGGATCGGTGTAATGCATGCCAAACGATTTTGACCATTGACATTCATACCATCACTGCCACATACCCCTTCACCACAAGAACGTCTAAAAGAAAGTGTTTCATCTTGTTCTTTTAAAGCCTTGAGGGCGTCTAATAGCATAACAATATTGTTTTGACTTATATCTAACTCATATTTTTGCATTCTCGGTTTTAAATCTTTATCTGGATCAAATCGAAAAATAGAAAAATAAACCATATTAGCATTAGCATGAGTATCAGCATTAGTTGACATAATCTTGTCCTTTAATATATGCGTTCTTTGAGTGGAAAAGCCTCAACCCCTACGGGCTGTCTATTGACTGAACGCTTTTTCATTTCCCCTTCGGTAAAATATAAGGTATGTGCTAACCATTTTTCATCGTTTCTATTGGGAAAATCTTCTCTTGCATGGGCGCCCCGACTTTCTTGTCTATATAAAGCTGCTTTGGCTGTTGCTAAAGCAATGCTAATTAAGTTATCTAGCTCTAGCGCTTCGATGCGAGCCGTATTAAATATTTTACTTTTGTCTTGTAAATGTGCGTGCTTTAATCTTTGCTGTAAAATCATTAATTTATTTAAGCCATCTTGCATCACGGCTTCTGTCCTGAAAACACTAAAATCGGCTTGCATGATTTTTTTCATTTCTAAGCGTAAATCTGAAATTTTTTCACCTTGATTTGTCTGATCCCAATGCAGTAAACGCTGCATGGCTTGATCAACGGCGTCGTTGGCCACAATTTGTTCATCATAGCCTGCTTTTAAATGCTCGAGTACATGTTGACCCGCAGCACGACCAAAAACGACTAAATCGAGCAAAGAATTGCCGCCCAAACGATTTGCCCCATGCACAGATACACAAGCACACTCCCCTACTGCATATAAACCCGGTACCACTTCATCTTGTCCCTGAGATTGCGTGAGCACTTGGCCATGTTTATTGGTCGGAATACCGCCCATCATATAATGGCAAGTCGGCACAACTGGAATGGGTTTTTCAATAGGATCCACATTTGCAAAAGTCATCGATAATTCACGAATACCCGGCAAACGAGACTTAATGACTTCGGCCCCTAAATGCACTAATTGTAAATCGATATAATTGCCTTGAGGCCCACATCCTCTTCCTTCTCTGATTTCAACCGCAATGGCACGAGACACCACATCTCGGCCAGCCAAATCTTTTACTTTAGGGGCATAACGTTCCATAAAACGTTCGCCGTTTTTATTGATTAAAAACCCGCCTTCTCCTCGGCAGCCTTCTGTCATTAATGACCCAGCACCAAAAAGCCCTGTGGGATGGAATTGCCACATTTCCATATCTTGTAGCGGGTAGCCCGCTCTAAGTACCATACCCAAGCCATCGCCGGTATTAATTAAGGCATTGGTGGTAGAATGATAAATTTGACCTGCGCCACCCGTGGCTAAAATAATGGCACGACCCCGAATAAATAAAAGTTCACCTGTTTCAATGCAAATGGCAACCACCCCTGCCACTGTACCGTCTTTGGCTTTAACCAAATCTAGGGCATACCACTCACTAAATACAGTGACTTCATGTTGCAAGTTTTTTTGATATAAAGTATGGAGTAAAGCATGCCCAGTTCTATCGGCTGCGGCAGCCGTACGCGCTGCTTGCTCTCCGCCAAAATTTTTAGACTGTCCGCCAAATTGTCTTTGATAGATTTTGCCATTATCCATTCTGGAAAAAGGCAAACCCATATGTTCTAATTCATATACGGCTTCAGGGCCAACCCGACACATATATTCAATACAATCTTGATCGCCCAAATAATCTGAGCCTTTAATAGTATCGAACATATGCCAATGCCAATTATCCTCATGACGATTGCCTAATGCTACCGTGATGCCACCCTGTGCTGAAACGGTATGCGATCGCGTTGGAAAGACTTTTGAAACTAAAGCGACTTTTTTACCTGCTTGTGCCAATTCAAGAGAGGCACGCATGCCTGCTCCACCTGCCCCCACAATGACGGCATCAAATGTTCTTTCGCTACAATGACCCATAATGCTTTATCCCCAAAGAATAGATAAACCCCAACCGAGGTATCCCAGCAAGCCAAAGCTCACCACGCTTAATAATATAATCCGAAGACAATAAGCTGAAACATAATCTGTTATAATCGTCCACACGCCTATCCAAGCATGAAGCAGTAGCGCTACTAATGCCAAAAGCGTCGCGACTTTCATGATTAAACCAGAAAATAACACCTGCCAGCCTATGGCTTCCAAATTAGGCTGTGTTAGCCAATAATAAACCAGAAAAAAAATATACCCTGTCAAAAAAACAGCCGTGACACGTTGAATAATCCAATCGCGAAGGCCTGTGCCACCTAAACTCATGACGTCCCTCCAAATAACCGAAAACCTAAACAGATAATCAATAATATTGTTGCCGCCCATACCACACAGGCACTTATTTTGGCCGCCTTTAAAGTTTCAGGTAACCATTGTATATCCATTAAAATATGTCTAAATCCCGCAAGCATATGATAGCCCATTGCAGAAAAAAACAGCCCTATACTCATCTTGCAAGTTGTAGAACTTAGTGCCTCGGCTAATTGCTCATAGCCTTTTGGGCTTTCTATTAACGTTTGTAATGCCCACAAGATTAGTGGAATCATTAAAAATAAGCATAATCCGGATAAACGATGTGCAATAGAAGTAAGGGCAGACAAAGGTAATTTGATTGAAAAAGGATTAATATTAATAGGTCTATTAATACGTTTAGGATTAAAGCGCTGGTTTTTAGTCATGTTGTACCATCCGTGATACTATCTTTTGTTATTAAGATTGAGGCTATATTGCCTGATAGTATATTTACTAATTAGTATATACACAATTATATTTACTTTGCTGGTATTCTTACTAGTGTTTTTTAAAAAGTTTGCACTCACGTATCCCTGTTTGTATGCTTACAGAGAACACCCAAATTGATACGTAAAATAAAGGCTTAACCATATGGCAGATCCATTCGCAAAACTCATCTTACCTGATCAAAAAGAAGCTATTCAACTTCCAATAAAAGAAGGGTCTTTAGGCCCCAAAGTAATAGACATTTCTAGCTTAAGTAACCATGGTATCTTTACTTATGATCCTGGCTTTCGCTCAACCGCTTCATGCGATTCTAATATTACTTTTATAGACGGGGATTTGGGCATTTTGTTACATCAGGGCTATTCTATCGAAGATCTGGCCGATCACTCCGATTATCTTGAAGTATGTTATTTGTTGCTACAGGGCGAATTGCCTAATGCACAACAACGTGCAATATTTGAACATAAAATTAAAAATCATACGTTAGTGCATGAACAGCTGAGTAAATTTTTTAATGGCTTTAGGCGCGATGCACATCCTATGGCCGTCATGTGTGGTGTGGTTGGGGCTTTATCTGCTTTTTATCATGATTCATTAGACATAAAAAATCCAGAACATCGCGAAATTTGTGCCCTCCGCCTCATTGCTAAAATGCCTACGCTGGCAGCCATGTGTCATAAATATTCTATTGGTCAGCCTTTTGTGTACCCCAGAAATTCGATGACTTATTCTGAAAATTTATTACATATGATGTTTTCGGTTCCTTCTAACGATGATTTGCCTAATCCTGTTTTAGTTAAAGCTATTGATAAAATTTTAATTTTACATGCTGATCATGAACAAAATGCCTCTACGTCTACCGTTAGGCTTGCCGGATCCTCTGGTGCCAATCCTTTTGCTTGTATTGCTGCTGGGATTACTGCACTGTGGGGACCTGCACATGGTGGTGCCAACGAAGCTGTTTTAAAAATGCTGCATGAAATTGGAGATGTCAAACATATCGGGAAATACATTGAGCGTTCTAAAGATAAAAATGATACTTTTAGATTAATGGGATTTGGCCACAGGGTCTATAAAAACTTTGACCCTAGAGCAAAAGTAATGCGCCAAACTTGCCACGAGGTGCTTTCTGAACTAAATAAACAAGATGATCCTTTATTTAAAATTGCCTTAAAACTAGAAGAAATTGCTTTACAAGACGATTATTTTATTCAGAAAAAACTTTATCCCAATGTCGATTTTTATTCAGGCATTATTTTAAATGCCATTGGCATTCCGACCAATATGTTTACCGTTATTTTTTCTTTAGCGCGAACCGTTGGTTGGATTGCCCACTGGACAGAAATGATCAGTGCTCCAGGATTAAGTATTTCTCGACCAAGACAATTGTATACGGGTGAAAAAAATCGGCCCTTTATTGCAATGCAATATCGAGATTAATTTAAAATAAAAATTAAAATAAAAATAAAACTTAAAATAAAAACAGAGTAGTAATTGAACCATGACCATTCTTGTGACAGGTGGCGCCGGTTATATCGGCAGCCATCTCGTAAAAGCTTTATTAGAAAAAAATTATGCTGTTTTAACGCTTGACAACTTATCTTCTGGTTACAAAAAATTTGTCTTGGGGGGAGATTTTATTGAAGGGGATATTTTAGATATAGCGCTTATCCAAAAAATTTTCAAAAACCACCCTATTCAATCTGTGATACATTTAGCGGCCAAAACCATTGTCCCTGAATCTATCGCAAAACCATTAGCTTATTATGAAACCAATGTTGTCGGCACTTTGAATTTACTTAAAGTTTGTCAACAGCATCAAGTCAAACAATTTATTTTTTCTTCTTCGGCTGCAGTTTATGGCAGTCCTCTTAATACGACGGTCACTGAAACAACGCCTTGTGCCCCCACCCACCCCTATGGCTTTACCAAATATGTCAGCGAACAGCTAATTCAAGATGTCGCTAAAACTTATGATTTAGATTTTGGGCTTTTACGTTATTTTAACGTTGCAGGTGCAAGTCCCGATGGGCTATTGGGGCAATCTACGCCTAATGCGACGTTATTAATTAAAGTCGCTGCTGAAGTCGCTGTCGGAAAAAAATTAGCCATGCCTATTTATGGCACAGATTATGATACCCCTGATGGCACCGCCATTCGAGATTTTATTCACGTTTGTGATTTAGTCGATGCGCATATCTTATTGTTAGATTATTTAAGACAATATAAAAAAGCACAAATTTTAAATTGTGGTTATGGCTGTGGCTATAGCGTTCAAGAAGTGATTCGTACGATGCAAGCCGTTTCGGGAAAAAGTTTTAGTTTAAATTATTTACCGAGACGGCCTGGTGATTGTGCCAAGCTAATTGCCGATCCCGGTAAAATTATTCAAACCCTCAATTGGCAGCCTAAATATAACCGCCTTGAACATATGGTTGAAAGTGCTTATTTATGGGAAAACAGTTGCCGGTGATCAAAAGCATTAGGATATCCTAATGCTTTTGCAACCGCTTGATGGGTAACCTGGCCTTCATAAATATTTAGCCCCTGTAATAAATAAGCATTATCTCTTAAGGCTTGCTGGCAGCCTTTATTGGCTAATTCTAAGACAAAAGGCAAGGTAGCATGATTTAAGGCAAAAGTAGAGGTCCTAGGGACTCCACCAGGCATATTTGTCACACAATAATGCACCACACCTGATTCTATATAAGTAGGATGAGAATAGCTCGTAGGGCGGCTGCTTTCAAAGCACCCGCCTTGATCAATAGACACATCTATTAATACTGAGCCTTTCTGCATACTCGCTACCATTTTTTTGGTCAAGAGTTTAGGGGCTTCTGCACCCGGCACCAATACAGCGCCAATTACCAAATCGGCTGTTAAAATAGCTTTTTCTATCGCTAAATGTGTGGCATAAACCGTATCGATTTTATTCGCGAATATCGAATTTAATGCGCGTAATCGAGGCAAAGATTTATCTATGACCACCACATGTGCCTCTAAGCCCACAGCCATAGTTGCCGCGTTAGTTCCTACCACCCCACCACCTAAAATAACGACTTTAGCTGGCTTTAGCCCAGGCACACCACCTAATAAAATGCCTCTACCCCCTTGTGTCTTTTCTAAACAATGTGCACCCGCTTGTATAGACATTCGGCCTGCCACTTCGCTCATCGGGGCCAATAAAGGCAAGCCGCCGTTTAAATCCGTCACGGTTTCATAAGCAATGGCCGTACAGCCACTTGCTAATAATTGCTGCGTTAATATTTTATTGGGCGCAAGATGTAGATAAGTAAATAAAATATGATCTGGTTTTAATAATGCCGTTTCTTGAGACTGAGGTTCTTTTACTTTTATAATTAATTTTGCTTTGTCAAAAACCTCTTGGGCTGTTTGCACAATCGTCGCGCCCGCTTCACGATAATCGTTATCAGAGATATCAATACCTGCGCCTGCTTGCGTTTCAATAAAAACATCATGTCCAAAAGATTTTAGCTCTTGAACACTGCTTGGCACCAATCCAACCCGATATTCCTGATCTTTAATTTCTTTTGGAACCCCAATGCTCATGGCCATAATCTGCTCCTATTTTTATTTATTTAATTTTTATTTATTTAATCTGAAACCAATCAAACTTAGCATCACTACTAGTCTTGTTTAATGCCAACATTTCATTTGCCTGTCTGGCTAAAGCTAAAGATTTTCTTGAGTCGATTTCTGCGTACAACATGGCTAAATTATGTAAACTAAGATAATCTTCAGGATGGCTTTTTAAAATTTTTTCAAAAGCCAACTTTGCTTTTTCAAGATTTTTATCGTGTAAATACTGTAGGGCCAGTTGTTTATGCACGTCAATATAATCAGGATATTTCGATACATACTGCTCTAAAATAGCCACAGATTTTTTTGGCTGTTTTGACAAACAATAAGCTTTGGCTAAATTTTGAATGGCGCTAGGTGACTCTGGCAAAAATTGCACTAACTTTTGATAAACCGCGACTGCTTTTTGATATTCTTGGCTATTTTCTAGATATAAGCCCCCCAGTAAATTTAATAACCGAAGATCATTACCATGATGTTTTTCTAAATTTTCAGCCAGCAATAAGGCCAATTTTGGCTTGTCTTGTCTAAGATAAAAGCTCACAAACTCTAAACCTGGCTCTAAATTTTGTTTAAGATTTACAGCTTTTTCTAAGTATTGCTTAGCCGCATCCGAGTTTCCTTCAAACTCTTCTAATTTAGACCACAATAAAAATATTTTACTATCTGGCTTACATTTTTTTGAGGTATCTGACAATAACAATCTGGCTTCGTGGTATTTTCTTTGTTTAATTAAAATTTCAACCAAATGCACTCGTGCTGGCAAATAAATTTCATTTAGCTTAATTGCACTTTTAAAAGATTTTTCTGCTTTAGGATAATTCCCTTCTGTTTTATCTACTATACCTAATACATCATAAGAAAAAGCCTGATTTGGATACAAGTGCCTAAATTTTCCAGCTTCTTCTCTCGCCTGAATAAATTGCCCATGTTTCAAATAATAGGTGATTTTTACCAAATTCAACGGCATTAAAGTTAAGTTTGATTGCATTTGACTATAGTAATTCACCAAAAGAGAATCTATATAGCCAAGATTATGTTGCCTAGCATTAGCAGGGGTTAATACGCTAAAGTCTGCCATAGTCTTTTCTTTTGCTTTTAATGCTTTTTCAAAAAATGTACTGGCACGATTAAAATCCCCCAAAGCAACATAAGCCGTACTTAAGAGACCTAAAAATCGATAATCTTCGTGTTTTTGTATCCTAAATTTTAATTTATCAACAACTTCTTGAGGTTGATTCAGCATGAGCGACACTTGAGCAGACATCAAAGCAAGTGGCACTTGCATGATTTCAGTCCATTCTGTTTCAGGAACCTGATCTAATATTTTCTTAGCCAGATCAAATTGACCATTTTGTACATAAAAATGAATCAGCGAAATTTTAGGTGCAAGTAAAGCGGGTTGTCTCTTGATTAAATCTTGTCGTGTTTTTTCAGATTTCGGACTAAAATCTTTACTTGCTTGTGTGATATGATATAAAAAATCGACTATTTCATGATTAGGATGTTCAACTTGAATTTTAGCCATAAAATCTGTCAATTCTTGTATTTTATTATCCGCTAACCAAACACAACTTAAAGCAATTTCAGCTTCTAGATTTCCAGGCGTGAATTTCAGGGCTTGCTTAAAAGAATGGGCTGATCTATCAAATGATTTTTTCTGAAAATACCATTCCCCTTCGATTTGATAATACTCCGCTTCATAACGATGAAGTTGATCAGATGGCCCTGTAATGGCGTGTATTAATTTTCGGGCTTGCGATAACCCTGCCCATGCACTTTGACTATCATTTTTTTCTAGCATGAACCTAGCATAATTCAGCCAAGTAATAGGATCGTTCGGGGTTCTTACCTGATCTAAAGCACTTGCGCTCAGCATAATATGGCTAAAAAGGCTAAAAACAAAAATCAAGCCTATTATTATTTTTTTCATTCTACTTCAACTGCCCTGTTTTCTTGTATAATATTTAGTTCAAGTTTTTGTATTATGCTATAAAGTGTAGGTCTGGTAATACTTAATATTTCTGCGGCTTTACTCACATTGCCATGACTTATTGCAAATGCTTTTAAAATCACTTCTCGCTCTGCCCTTTCTCTGGCTTCTTTTAAATTTAAGGCACTGAAGGCATTTTGCTTCGCATTGAAATTTAAATCTTTGGAAGTAATCCAAAAGCCGTCATTTAAAATAACGGCTTGTTGTATTTTATTTTTAAGTTCTCGAATATTGCCCGGCCAATCATAATCAAGCAAAGACACCATCGCCTCTGAGGTAAAGCCTTTGAATGTTTTTTTAAAGATTTGTTGATAATGTTCTAATAATTTATCGGCAATATAAATAACATCTTGTCCACGTTGTCTTAAAGCTGGCAAACAAAGCACTAATTCTGCAATACGGTAATATAAATCTTCTCTAAATTGATACTTACTTAATTTTTCAGCTAAATTTTGATGGGTAGCACAAATAACCCTTACATTGACTGCAATGCTTTGCCTACCACCAATTCTTTCAATTTTTTTCTCTTGCAAAAAACGCAGTAATTTCGGCTGTAAGCTTAAAGGCAAATCCCCTATTTCATCTAAAAATAAGGTTCCACCAGTGGCCTGCTCAATTTTACCTTTGGTTTGTTGATGCGCACCTGTAAAAGCCCCTTTTTCAAAACCAAATAACTCACTTTCTAATAAATTTTCTGGGATTGCCGCACAATTAATGGCAATAAATGGCCCTTTAGAATACAGGCTATATTGGTGCAAGGCATTGGCAATTAACTCTTTTCCTGTGCCACTTTCTCCTAATAGCAATACACAAGCAGAGACAGGGGCAATTTTAAACACTTTTTTTATCATTGCCTGCATATTTAAATCTTGAGTATATAACCCCTCAATATGCATGTTATTGTTAACTATTCTGTTACTAACAACGCATTATCACGCATTTTTTTAAGTAAATCTTTACACAAGTTTTCTATATTATTTTTAATCTCTTCTGTTTGAGTAAGCTCTTCTCCCGATGCTTGAACAAGCTTTAACTCACCTTTTGAAAAGTGTTCATGCATTTTTTCTAGTATTGCATTTATGTCTTTAGTGCCATCGCAATAGGCTAATAATTTTGACTCGACTATATTTAAAGCCACTAATTCATGCCTTTGATTGGTGACCACATTTTTCTTTTTAACTTGGTACCTGGCTAACTTTGTTGTTTTAGGTTTTTGTAATTTTCGATGTGTATATTGGCCGCTCGTTGAATGTAATTGCAGTAACCCTGCTAAAGTTAGTCGCATTAACCCCAGATCAAAATGAATGCTTTGTTTGATTTTATGTTCATCTTGCTCGCCACTTTTTTCTTTAGTTAAGGCAACCAATTTCTCAAAACTAATAGGCTTTCTGACGCGATCATGAATAATTTTCATGGCAATTTTAGAAAGACGACTTTTTAAACTCAGCGTAATGCCTCCTCCAACAAACTGAAGTATCGTGCCTTCTTCTAGATCGGCTTCAGTGAGATCATTGCGCACTGTGCCTAAATAAGAAACATAAAAGTTTTCTATATCTTCAGGCTTTAAAGTACGATTAATTTTGGCATTTTTATGACATAATAAAGTGCATCTGAAACGCTGATTTCGGATAAAATCCATATACTGATTTAAGCGAACAATATCTGTAATACTGCCCATTTGAGCCGATACTTTTTCGGGTAAATTATGGGCAAACATACTAGAAAGCTGAGTGTCAGATAAATAAGCCAAATCATGAGAAGCGGCTTTTTCCATAAACTCATAAAAATACATAGGATTATTTTCTTGCTCTAAGTGCTCATGCAATAAATAATGATCGCCATGTTGTGATAATAAATCTACTTCTGATTTTAAAAAATTTGCATAGGGGTTATTTTGCCCTTCTAAACTATCGACCATAAATTTTAAAATTAATCTGGCCTGATCTACTTTTTGTTTATGTGTTTCAAAATTCTGACAATGATAAAGCATAAGCTCCCGAATACTTTTAACCATATTCCAACCAGGCAAGGTATTATAGCTAATATAGGCGATACCATTAGGGGTTAAATTATCTCTGCAGATAGCCAACATTTTATTTTGAACGTCTTTGGGCACCCAAGAAAAAACACCGTGGGTAATAATATAATCAAACTTGCCATAGCTGCTGTCTATATCCATAATAGACTTATGTAAAAGGCTAATATTTGTTAAGCCTAAATCTCGAATTTGTTCTAGACCTTGTTCAATTTGCTTAACAGATAAATCAACGCCTACAAACTCAGCATCTCTAAAATTGTAGGCTAAAGGTAAAATATTTCCCCCAGCTGCACAACCCAATTCTAAAACTCGACAGTTTTTAAAGTGCATAGGATTCAAGCCAAACAACTTTCCCATGGTATACATGAGTTCAGGATGTGTTTGGGCATACGGGTGACTTTCATATTGGGTAATATCGTATGAAAAAGTTTCCATTTTTAATTCCTTGCCTATACTAAGGTCTTGTCTCTATATTATATCAATATAATATTCTAAGTAATCGTTTAAAATTTAATTAGAACATAATTAAAATATAATTAAAATATAATTTATTATTATTAATAATTATTAAAAATAGTTAGCTAAAAAGATAATCTGTTTTCTCATTGATTGATTGATTGATTCATTCTTTCTTTATCATCCTGGCTAAATTAGCTTATAATGTCGATAATTTTCTAATTGTACGCCCCATAAAATAAGGATAAGACCTTTGCGCTCATTATTGCTTCTTACTTTATCTACCTATCGCTTTATTTTGTTTCATCTGGGCCGTTTTATTTATCATTGGTTTCACCCGGACAGTCCTTGGTGTATCAAAAATATTTTTATACACCCCTTTTCTAAAGTTTCACTATTATTTAACGGCATCGCACTTGGGTTGAGTCTTATCTTAAGAACATGGAATCCTGTCTTTATCATGAGCAGTGCGACAACAGGTGGCTTCTTATTACTGAAGATATTATTTAAGATAAAAGAAAAATATGACAAGCCCCTTTTTAATCGTCAACAAAAAAACCATGTGCCCGCTCCTGTTAGACAAGAATCCAGCCCAAGCCCAAGCCCAAGCCCAAGCCCAAACCTCAACCTATATCAATCTGAGCTTGACTTAATGAAAGCAGTTGAAAAAAATAACTGGGACCTTGCTTTGCGTTTAATGAAAAACCCTAACATGGCTTTTAATATAGATGATTTAAATGATCTTGTTTTATCAAAAGCACTCAGTGCAAACAAATGGGATGTCATTATAATTTTAATAAAAAAATCTAATATTCTCTCTGCACATCTGATAACAGAAGAAAAATCGCTTATTCTTTCTCGATTATGCTCTGAAGCCCTACTTCAAAAAAAGATGGATGTCCTTGACCTCTTTGTAAAAAGTGATGCTTATACGACATGTAATCTACAAAGAAAACTTGAAATTTTAAAGCTTTCGGCCCAACAAAATTATCCCGCTATTTTAATAACCATACTTAACCGTGATGTTAGATTAGTCGAAAACTTAGATATAAATATTTTTATATATCTATTTCAATTGTTATCTCTAGATACACTAAACAAAATGTCTCCCCACTGTGCTCCGTTTGTCCATGCCATTCAAGAAAGATATCGCGCCACCCCTCTTTCCATTGCAGATATATCCATTATGCATTTGCTCCCCATCCATCATCTAGACTCACTTGATAAAGTCGCTTTATTTTTTAAGGATATCCTTGAATTTTTAAAAGTTTATGCTCAAAATAAAGAACATGCTGTTTTAGCATTGGAAATATTACTATTCAAGTCTGAATATTCAAAAAATAAAGCCATTTTAGAAAATCAGCACGATCAAAATCACGAGAATGCGCAGCTTCCAGATGAAGTTCTTTCCGCCAATCAAGCTTTTGAAAAAATAAAAAATCACTATCAAGAAGAATTTTTTGCCAAAAAAAATGCGTCTGCTTCTTCACTTGAGGTGATTGAACGTGAAATAAAATCAGCCCTGCTGACGCAAATGGTTTTAGAAGCTAAAGAAAATATCACTAAAAAATATCAAAAACAAACATGCGAAACAATTATTCATTTAATTTCTAAAAATAAAATTGCGCTACTTAACAGTCAAGAATCTTGTACAAAACAGCTATTTCAAGCGCTAAAAAAATTAATCCCTCATCATATTAGCGCAGTACAAACTGCTTGGCTCTCATATGATGCTTCCCACAATGTTGATCCCAAAGGTTGGAAATTTCTGGTTAACCCTAGCAATGAACGAACTGTTTATACTACAGCAGAAGCCACACAAACGCGTTCTAATTTCACGAACCGAATTGCATCTGAACAAGTCCGTTTAAGAATCGCTTATTATTGGCTCGCCATAAACGATCCCCTTTACCCTGATGTCGATAATTTCAGATTAGGCAATTTTTTTGGTATTATTAGCAGTATCTATAGAACCAATGGATTCGGGGCGTCTTGCTGTTTTCCTGGACATTTAAGCAACATTGCTAAAATGGGTCTTTATCATCCTATTGCAGAAACCATTACTGTAGAAAATTTAATAGATCACGCCTTAATTTCTCCTGTTCTTGAAGCCTTCAAAAATGAGCTAGAAGCTAATTCACTTACTTGGACTATCGAGGACAAAGAAAATATTTTAAGCAGTTTAACTTATGTTAATGAAGGGAATGCTGAACAACTCTTTCATTCAGAAATGCCAAGCCCTATTTCCCTGACATTTCAACATACTTTTTCAAAAAAATATTATGCTGAAATAACAAGTAAAGTATTAGCTGAAATTTTGCAAAATGACCGATATGCTTACCGAGTCCTATCTGAAACCGAACGCGATTTAATCGAAAATGGCATTCAGTATAAAATACGTAGCATCAGCTCAAATCCCTTTATTAGCTCTGGCCTAAATGACTTAATCTTAGCCTCATCTTGCACCAAACAAGATCTGAATTTTGAAGAAATGAGCCCCTTTCCCCCCGGCTCATCTAGGTATCAATTATATTTAACCTTAACTTCTGTTGTTCATCACCAGTTTGACCGCGTATTTTATAATACATTGCCCAGTATTCAAACCCTAAACCAGATAACAACACTTTGTGGTGAACTGACAAATCATATTATCGATAAAACAAAAATGTCCGATACCTTAAAACAATTGACTACATTAGGTTTTACCATTGATTTAAGCCCTAAATCTCAAGTGGTTTTATTTCAATTCAAAGCTAAAAATAGGCCCCCTCAAGAACAAGCTCAAGAGAAGGCCAAAACAAAATTAAAGGTTAATTAGACTGCTGCTTAGCTAAAGCAAGCAAAACTTCATTAAATCGTTTAATAAAAGACGCGGGATCTTCTAGCTGGCCACCTTCAGATAAAATCGCCTGCTCCAATAAAATCAAACTTAAATCATCGAAGTGGGCTTGATTGGTCTCGTCTTTTAAGCGTAACACCAATAAATGATCTGGATTCAATTCTAATATTGGCTTAGAGTGCACGGCTTGCCCAGCTGCCTTTAAAATACGCTCCATTTGGCTGGTGAGTTGATGCTCATCTGCGACAATACAAGAAGGCGAACTTCTTAACCGTTTCGACAATTTAACTTCTTGAACTTTATCCCCTAAAGAGGTTTTGATGCGTTCTAAAAAGTCGTGAAATACTTTTTGTTTTTCATCAAAATCTTGCTTTTCAGTTTCAGGGTTTGCTTCTAATTTGTTTGCAAAATCCAGTGAATCTAAGTCACCTTTTGCAATAGATTGAAAGTGCTTGCCTTTATATTCCGTTAAGTGTGACATGAGCCATTCATCAATACGTTCACTTAACAATAATACTTCAATGTTCTTTTCTCTGAAAATTTCCAAATGAGGACTATGTTTGGCTGCATTAAAGGTTTCAGCTGCCACATAATAAATTTTTTCTTGGCCTGATGGCATACGTGATAAATATTCATCTAAGGCTGTTAATTCTGTTTCTTGATTTTGAAGCGTAGAAGCAAATCGCAATAAACCTGCAATTTGTTCGCGATTGGCAAAATCTTCAGCCGGTCCTTCTTTTAGCACTGCGCCAAACTGCTTCCAAAAGTTACTATATTTTTCCGATTCTTCTTTGGCCATCGTTTCAAGCGTCGATAAGATTCGCTTAATAATGCTGCCTCGAATGCTTTCTACTAACTTATTAGACTGTAATATTTCACGTGAGACATTTAAAGGCAAATCATTACAATCTACAATGCCTCGAATAAATCTTAAATAACTTGGCAAAAATACTTCTGCATCGTCCATAATAAAAACACGCTGTACATAGAGTTTTAAGCCTCTAGGTTTGTTGGCTTGAAATAAATCAAAAGGTGCTTGAGAAGGGATATACAATAAAGTGGTATAATCATACTTTCCTTCTACTTTATTATGAATCCAAGTTAAAGGATCACGAAAATCGTGTGCGATATGCTTATATAATTCAATATAATCTTCATCTGACACATCTGATTTAGGCAAAGTCCATAAGGCTGTCGCGCGATTAACTATTTCTTCTGATATATTTTTAGATTCAGATTTAGAATCAGATTCAGGCTCTTCTGCACGCATCATAATGGGGAAATTAATATGGTCAGAATACTTAGTAATCACATGCCTTAAGCGCATGCCGCTTAAAAATTCTTCTTCGCCTGGCTTAACTTGTAAAATAATTTCTGTACCATGATCGGGTTTATCAATATTTTCTATTGTATAATCCCCTTCTCCTAAAGATTCCCATAAAATACCTTCTGAAGGATTTGAGCCAGCCCGACGCGTTTTAACACTTACTTTATCGGCAACAATAAAGCTAGAATAAAAACCCACCCCAAATTGACCAATTAATTTACTGTCTTTTTTCTGATCGCCTGACAAAGAATTTAAAAAGTCTTGAGTGCCCGACTTTGCAATAGTGCCTAAATTTTTGGTCACTTCGTCTTTAGACATCCCAATGCCATTATCTGTAATGGTAATGGTTTTTGCTTCTCTGTCATAATCAATTTTTATTTTTAAATCTGTATCGCCTTCATAAATTTTTGAATTGCTGATGCCTTCATATCTCAATTTATCTAAAGCATCGGAGGCATTAGACACTAATTCTCTTAGAAAAATTTCTTTATTAGAATATAGCGCATGAATCATCAAATGAAGCATTTTTTTTACTTCAGTTTCAAAACCGCGGGTTTCTTTTTTGTTATTTTGGGTATTTTCAGTAACCGTCATGAACGCTCCTATTTTATCTTAATTATATAAAAAATTTATCTAGTTCAAGCCATTTCTGTTCGAGAAACTAGGGCTTTTGCTAAAGTGTGGGTATCGACATATTCTAACTCACCTCCCATGGGAATACCAAAAGCAATTCGAGAGACGGTTAAGCCTTGTTTTTTAAAACTATCGGCCAAATAATAAGCAGTTGCTTCACCCTCTACCGTGGCATGTGTGGCAATAATCACTTCTTTTAATTTGAGTTTTTGCATTCTTACTTCTAATAAATCTATACCAATTTGATCTGGGCCTATACCATCAATAGGTGATAAACAAGCACTCAACACAAAATAATAACCTCGATAAGAACCTGCATTTTCTAATGCAATCACATCTTGAGGTGTTTGAACAATGCATAGCATACTTGAATCTCGTGTTGTGGAACTACACAATTGACACCATGCTGTTTCACATAAAATACGACACCCCTGACAAAATCCTACCTGGATCATAGCCTGATTTATTATATTAGCTAGATGCGTACCTGATTGCCTATCTCGCTCTAACAAATAAAATGCCATGCGTTGTGCAGATTTTAGGCCTACACCAGGCAAAGCGGTAAAAGCATGGATAAGTTGCTTAAGCAATGGGCTAAATGACATACATACTAACCTTGCTTACTTTTTATCGATATCTAACACGGTAATGGCTTCCACTTCTGCCCCAAATGTTTGAACCAAATTTTGGATTAAAGGATCATTCTGAATGCATTGCAAGCTTTCTTCTGTTCGAATTTTTTTACTCTGGATATCTAATTGCATTGGTGTTTGGGTGACTTCGCCTAATACAATTTTAATTTGTACAGGCTTGTTAAAATAATGAGAGATAGCCTCTTGTAATACTTTTTGTCTTTCTGCGGTAAGGCAAACTTGCTGAGATTTATCTAAAGTAAATCTCATTTCTGATTCCCCAAAATAGCTTAATTCACAATTATTTGCCAACATTTTGGTAAACCCGACCAGAGCAAGCTTATTAATCAAACTAGGCCAATCCAAGGAATTATTCTCTGCAGCAGGCATGACAGCAGGGATAACAGCAGGAATAGATACTGCCTGCACACTAGGATTATCTAAAAGAAGATTATCTAGAGCCAGATTTTGTGTATTTTCTGGATAAAATGCTAATATTCTCAGCAAAGTCATTTCAAAGCCTATGCGTTGTGTTGGGGCATACGCTAATTCTTGCTTGCCCACTAGCCCAATTTGATAAAATAACTGAGTCGATTCTAAATTCCACTGCTCTGCATAAAATTTGAGCTCAAGTGCAATGCCAAGTTCAGATAAATACTCTGTTGTTACTGGCAACACATGTTGAATTAAACTAATTTGATAAAAGGCTTCTAATAGGCTATCTAATACTTGCGTAAAATCTGCGCCCATTTCAACTAAATTAGGCATAATTTTGAATATTAAACTGGTGTCTTTTTTTAAAATAGCGTCCAAAATAGCGTGGATAATTTCGGGGGCAACCCACCCTAATAATTGTTGAACGTCTTTATTTGCTAATACGCCCTCTCCGACTAAAACAGCTTGTTCTAATAAACTTAAAGCATCGCGCATACTGCCCTGTGCTGCAACGGCCAACGGAGAAAGCGCGGTTTTTTCAAAAGCAATATTTTCTTTTTCTAAAATCTTAATTAAATGCCCAATAATCAAAGGCTCAGAAATAGGACGTAAAATAAATTTTAGGCAACGGGATAAAATCGTCGCTGGAATTTTTTCGGGATCAGTCGTTGCTAAAATAAATTTAACATGCTCTGGTGGCTCTTCTAATGTTTTTAATAAAGCATTAAAACTGTGCGTAGATAACATATGCACTTCGTCAATTAAATAAATTTTATATCGACCTTGTGTTGGCGCATATTGAACATTATCTAATAATTCACGTGTGTCTTCTACACGTGTTTTTGAGGCTGCATCCACTTCGATTAAATCCATGAAATGCCCGCTGTCTATGGCAAGACACGCCGTACACACACCACAAGGCTCAGGCGTCACACCTTGTTCACAATTTAAGCATTTTGCTAATAATCGACCCAAAGTGGTTTTTCCTACCCCACGGGTGCCACAAAATAGATAGGCATGGTGAATTCGGCCAGATTTAAGAGAATGATAAATGGCTAACTTAATTGGATCTTGCCCAACTAGATCAGCAAAAGATTTAGGACGCCATTTACGCGCAAAAACTTGGTAAGTCAACGAGTTTGTTCCTGTTTTGGTGGTGATCCCATTAGCCACACCCCGGCACACATTCAGATACTACCGCTGCTCCCTTCCGGGCCTAACGGGGTTCGCATCCTACTGTTGCGAGGGGACCAACAAGATCACCATGGGAAAGAATAATAGGCTATTTGAAGCATTTATGCTAGCAGAAAATCCAAAAAATAACAAAATGATTTAGATTTTTAATTAAGTTTGATTGCAATCACATGCTTAAACTTTGCTTAAACTTTGCTTAATCTTAATAAAGCCCTGCTTTTAGTACTGTCTATTTGTAAATTATGGGTAAGTTTTTGAAATTTTTTCTCTGCCCCTATTAATTTTGCTACCCAGCTTAATAAAATAGGGGGAATATCCCATAATTTAATTTTTTGATGATGCAAATTTGCAATATATTGAATTAATTCAGGGGTAGATCTATCTTTTTGATCTGCAACTAATAATACTTTGTTATACACCTGTGAATTAAAAATAGCGCATTCAATGCATTGGGCTAAATAATCGACCTGAATCAAGCTACGTTGATTCTCTATTCCGCCTAAAGGCCATAAAAAAAAGCTGTTTTTTTTCACTAACCGTGTTAATTCTTGAAAATTCCCCCCCACTGTTGGGCCATATACCAAGGGAGGTCGAATAATGGTGTAAGGCAGTGTAGATTCGCTGAGTATTTTTTTAAGACTTAATTCGGCTAAATATTTTGACTTAGCATAATCATCTTGTGGATTTGGTTGGTCTAAATCCGTAAAAGGCTTATTTTTTTCGGTTTTTTCGCCATTCACTTTAATCGTGCTTAAATAAATAAATTGCTGTACAGAAGTCTCTAAAGCAATCTCAGCCAATCTTGAGGTTAAATTTAAATTAATATCATAATATAATTGTTTATCTTGCTCACAAGGCGCCACCTGATGAACATGCGCGGCCAAATGAATCACTATATCTATTTGATCAAACAGCGTTTTAAGCATGGCTTGCGAACTTAAATTTAAATCCAGATGCTTTATTTGTTCAAGGCCTGCATGCGAAAACCCTATGATTCTATTCCGAACCAGGGCCCGAACCCCATAACCTTTTTTTAGCAATAATTGTGTTAGTGCTTGCCCAACAAAGCCTCCCGCGCCTGTTATTAAGACCCTTGGTTTATTGCTCATCTGTTACCCTAAATTGCTTTGCCCTAGAGAAAATTTTATAAAAAATAAATCGCCACACTGAAAAGGGTAAGCTATTTTTTTTAAAAGCCAAATAAATATGATAATTTTGTTTAACAATATTCCACCAACTTCGATTTGAAACACCGCCTGCTTGCATATGAACCAAGACTTTAGGAATATAACCGCCTGAAACATGATACTTTTCTAATAATCTTAGCATCAGTTCAATATCATTGGCCCAATTAAAACTCAAATCAAAAGCCCCCAGTTGTTCATACACCTGTTTTTTAACAAAAAAAGTAGGATGAGGTGGGTTCCACCCTAAAGAAAATAATCCTGATTTAAATTCACTCGAAACCCAATGCCGGCTTAATTTATTTTTTTTATAATAATTTAAATTTGCCCATACTACTTGTTTGTTTGGATTTTTTTTAAACCATTCTGCAACCAAACTTAACACCTGGTTGTCTGCATAATGATCATCTGAGTTTAATATGCCTATGATATCTCCTGTGGCCAATTGAATCCCTTGGTTCATTGCGTCATATATGCCTTTATCTGGTCTAGAATGACAATAAGCCAACTGTTTTTCGTGTTTTAAAATTTCTTGGAATGTTGCATCTGTTGAAGCGCCATCTAAAACAAGGTGTTCTATTTTGTCTTTAGGATAATCTTGAGAAAAAACTGACTGTAAGCAATTTTTGATTAGGTTTTCGTTGTTTCTCACCACCGTGATAATCGATATTTTCATAAAGCACGATACAGCTCAAGTTGTTTTGAAGTAATATGACTAGGCAGATGCCTTTGGCTAGATAAAACGGCCTGCTTACAAAGCATCTCATAGCGTTCTGGCTGCTGTCTAAATAATTGTTCTGATTTTATAATATTACCTTTAAGATCTATAGTCTTGCACAAAAAACCATTATGATTATCTTGAATATATTCTTGACGCGTGCCTATATCCAACCCAACAACAGGTGTGCCTTGGGCAAGTGCTTCTAATATGGTTAATCCTTGGGTTTCTTGCACCAGACCAGGATGAATCAAATATTTTGCTTGCGCCATTTTTATTAAAACCTGATCTCTTGGCAACTTTCCTAAAAAAATAATATTAGGCTGTTTGTATTTTTCTTCTAATGCTATTTGACTTGGACCTGAGCCAATAATTTCTAGTACATAACTTGCGTCCATATTTTGCCAAACCTCAAGCAATAGCTCAATGCCCTTGATGCTTTCTAGCCTGCCTACAAATAGGTAATTTTTTTTATGCGCGCTTAAAACAGTGCCGCGCCCCCCCTCTGCTGCATCAATAAAACTCGGTTTAATTTTTGCTCTGGCTAAAATAGGCGTTTGAATTTTTTGCAATACTTTTTCTTGCGTTTCAGACAAAATAAAAAATCGATCGACATAATCCAAATGCTTATTTACTTTATAATAAAAATGAGCCAACCCTGCTAAAAAACTTTGCACTCTTGAGTTACGATAACAAGCATTTTTAATACCCGAAATGGGTAGTTTTAATTTAACACAATCAAAACATTCTGGTTTATCTGCGCGATACAATACCCCAGATAAGCACCATTCCCTATAATTATGTAAAGTATAAACTACTTTGGCTCCTGCTTTTTTTGCCGCTTTAAAAATGCTGGGCGTTAACAAAGGGAAATAATTATGCACATGCATAATGTTAATATTATGCTCTTTTATAAGTGCTTGAATTTTTTTAGCATGAGAAATATTATGAAAAATATTAAAAATTAATTTTATTTTGCTTATTTTATGCAATTGTAAGCTATCATTAGAAACCGTATAAGTAAAAACATTTTCAGCGCCCAATGCAGATATTAACGCATTTTTCTCTTGCTCAAAAACTAAATCTTCCCCCCCAATGTGCGTAGATTGATAAAAATTATGGACTAATAAGATTTTAAGATTTTGCATATTATTTAGGCTTTTTTTATATAAGCTGCAAGCTGATTTTTTTCACGAATAAGCCAGTTGGCTTCTGGTGTATTATTCAATTTATCTGCTAGGCTGCTATAATTTTGTGCTGCCCAATGGCAAGCTTGCTCTAATGCTAGTTCAGATTCAGGCTCAGATTCAGATAATCTAAATATATAACCATTTATTTTATGTTTGATCACTTCTGAATGGCACCCAACTTTGTCTGACACAATCGCAGGTATCCCATGAGCCATCGCCTCTTCCACAACCAAACCCCAAGGCTCTTGCTGAGAAGGTAAAATTAAGACATCATGATCATAAAATAATTGACTGATTTCTGAATTAGGCACATGCCCCATCAACTTAACATTATTTATTTTTTTATTTGTAATTTCACTTTTAATCCAATTATCTAAGGGCCCTTTTCCAACAAAAGTTAAATGGTAATCTGTTAAATAATTAAAAAATACGTTAAGCAATAATGCTATATTTTTTTCCTGAGACAATCTACCTAAATATAAAAAATAACCTCTAAAATTTTTATTAGCGTCTGAATAATTTATTCTTTTTTTACTTTTAGGCGGATGAATTAACCCTACCCCACCTGTCATAATTTTAGTTTGATTAAAACCTAAGCTCTCCATCAGTTTTTCTTGAAAAACACCTGAGACATAAGCTCTACGAATTTTCGATATAAATAATTTCTTAACCCAAAATTTTAGACCTGTTATTTGGCTTTCATGTATACTCGACTCGATGGCGACCGCTAATTTTTCTTTAGGAAGCATGAGCCAAGCCAACCAAAATTCAACTAAATCCCAGCCCCCTAACACTATTTTCTTAAATTTAAGACCCTGAAGTATTTGAATAAAGGCTAAGCCTGAATATAGTTTATTGCGCCCTTCAAAAGGCAGTTGGTTTACTGTTTTATAATCAAATTGATAAGGCGCGGCTTGGGTAAAATCTTGTGTTCGAATTTTTGAGCTATCTGAAATAAATATCACAAAAATAGCCAAATTTTCAGCCAATTTATTATATAAATTAATTTTATAAAAAGCAGGTAAATGCGTTACAAATACATAGTCATATATTATAGCCATCTTAACTCCTTCCTTAGGCATGCCGCTTGCTAACAGGCTAATCAAAAAATCCATTAACATCATACTAGAAATACTTTACACTTACTTCTCTGTAAAATATAAGACAATGGAGTGCGATTTGAGTAAAGCAGTTTACATACTTGGGTTATCTGCCTATTATCATGACTCTGCCGCTGCCTTAATTAAAAATGGCCAGATTATTGCTGCTGCGCAAGAAGAGCGCTTTACTCGAATCAAACATGATGCAGCCTTCCCCAGACAGGCCATTGATTACTGCCTACAAGAAGCAGGCATTACGCTTAGTCACGTTACCCATGTTGTTTTTTATGACAAACCTTTAGTAAAATTTGAAAGAATTTTAGAAACTTACCTTAGTTATGCTCCTAAAGGATTTGCTTCTTTTTTAGCGAGTATGCCTGTTTGGCTAAAAGAAAAATTATTTTTAAAAACCACTTTAGGTAAAGAGCTCTCAAAGCTTTCTGGCTTATCGAAAGCCGACTTACCTCGTCTTTATTTTACACAACATCATCAATCTCATGCCGCTTCTGCTTTTTTTCCCAGTCCCTTTAAAAATGCGGCTGTTTTATGTCTAGATGGCGTAGGCGAATGGGCGACTTCTTCTTTATGGCAGGGGCAAAAAAATAAATTAACCCCCCTTTGGGAAATTGATTTCCCTCATTCTTTAGGATTATTGTATTCGGCTTTTACTTATTTTACCGGCTTTAAAGTCAATTCTGGCGAATACAAATTAATGGGCTTGGCGCCCTATGGCGAGCCAAAATATGCCCAAATTATTCTTGATAATTTAATTGATATTAAACCCGATGGTACTTTTAGATTAAATATGATCTATTTTAATTATGCTACGGGTTTATCTATGACCAATCATGCCTTTGCTCAATTATTTGGCGGCCCGGCAAGGCAACCTGAAGCTGAGATTACGCAAAGAGAAATGGATTTAGCGGCATCTATCCAAGTTGTCACCGAGCAAATTGTTCAAAAATTAGCCCAAACAGCCTATCAAGAATGCAATACCCCTAATTTATGTTTAGCGGGGGGGGTTGCGCTTAACTGTGTGTCTAACGGAAAATTATTACAAAAGGGGCCTTTTGTTGATATTTGGATTCAACCTGCTGCAGGTGATGCCGGTGGGGCATTAGGGGCCGCTTTAGCTTTATGGTATGAGTATTTAGACCAACCTAGAGATATCACCGAAACGCACACAAGCCATCTTAATCCTTATTATCATGATAAGATGAACGGCGGGTATCTAGGGCCTGCCTTTACAACCTCGGCTATTACCGACTATTTAGACACGCTAAATGTTCCCTATGAAATTCTGAATAACAGTGAACTAAACAGAACCGCAGCTGAATTATTATCCAAAGAAAATGTCATTGGGTGGTTTCAAGGCCGCATGGAATTTGGCCCTAGAGCCCTAGGTGCCCGCTCTATTATTGGCGATGCCCGATCTCCTAAAATGCAATCCACGATGAATTTAAAAATCAAATATCGTGAATCATTCAGGCCATTTGCCCCTATCATTAAAGCTGATAAACTCAGTGAATGGTTTGAACATAATAGACCAAGTCCCTATATGCTAATGGTGTCCCCTATTCATCCTAGTAAACAAATTTCAATGACCGAAGCACAACAAAAATTATTTGGCATATCCAAGCTTCATGTGCCTAGGTCTACTATTCCGGCTGTGACGCATGTTGATAATTCCGCTCGAATTCAAACGGTTCATCCTGAAACCAATCCTAAACTTTATGATTTATTGGATAAGTTTGAGCAGCTAACCCATTGCCCTATCTTAATTAACACTTCTTTTAATGTTCGAGGGGAACCCATTGTTTGTACCCCTGAAGATGCGTATCGATGTTTTATGCGTACCGAAATGGACTATTTAGTACTAGAAAATGTCATACTCAATAAAAAAGATCAGCCTTTATGGGAAGAAGCCTCTAATTGGAAAAACGAATTTTTATTAGATTAAATAAGATTAAATTAAATTAAGAAATAAAACATAAAAATGCAAACCAAACAAAACTTAAAAAATTTTGGCTTAATCATGTCAAGCATGATTGCTTTATTATTTGGCCTTATTATCCCTATCTTAAAGCAAGATATTTTTTATTATACTTTATGGCCATGGGCTATCGCCTCTATTTTTATGCTACTGAGTCTATTCCAAGCTCTATGGCTCAATCAAATTTATAAAGCCTGGATGAAAGTGGGGCATATTTTAGGCTGGTTCAATACTCGCGTTATTTTAGCCTTATTGTTTTTTGGTCTATTAACGCCTATTGGGCTAATATTGCGCTTATTCAACAAAGATCCGCTTCTCAAAAAAATAGACCCGAATTTAACCAGTTATCGTATTCCCTGTAAATCTATTAACCCTGCTGAATTTGAGAGGCCTTTTTAATCATGATAGAATTAATGTGTGATCTTTGGCTATTTTTGAAAATGCGTAAAAAATTCTGGCTCGCCCCTATTATACTCGTCATGTTATTATTGGGCGCCTTAATCGTTTTTGCACAAGGCTCTGTCATGGCCCCTTTTATTTATACTTTATTTTAATATGACGAATATTTTTGAAAAAAACCCCAAAAAAACTTTATTGGTCATTTTTATATTACTCAGTTTAATGGCTGTGGCTCTGCTTGAATACCTAGCTGCAGCACTATTTGGCCTTGGGAAAGTCGTCGTTTATGACTCGCATCCTATTTATGGCTACCGACCAACGCCAGCTCAAACTGTTTCCCGCGATCATGGCAAAACGACTGTCCACATAAATAATTTGGGCTTAAGGGCTAATCAAGACTGGGGGCATAAAAAATCTGAGCAAAAACGTGTTTTATTTTTAGGCGATTCCGTTACTTATGGGGGGAGCTATATAGATAATACCGAATTATTCTCAAGTCTTGTTTTTAAAAATCATAAAAATATCGTCACGGCAAATGCGGGTGTCAATGGCTGGGGCATTCTCAACATTCATGGTTTAATTAAAAATCTTGATTTTAGGCCTGCTGATATTTATATTACGGTGGTACCTGAAGGCGATTTTTACCGTGGGCTCAACGGAATAGGTGGCCAGCCTTTTTGGACACATCCACCACGCCTGGCTTTAGAAGAATTATTGCAGCATTTTATTTATGTTTTATCCCTTAAGAAAAATGGGGCTTTAAATATAAATGGCCTATCCTCAATAGACCAACAAAAAATTGTTGAATTAGCGACTCAAGGCCTTAAAGACTATGATTTATATTTAAAACAACATGGGCATCAGCATTATATTTTTATTACCCCAACAAAAGCTCAACTACTCGAAGGTGCCCCTCATGATAAATTCATTCAAAGCGCACTGGATACCCATCAATTATCTTATATTTATATAAAAAATAAAATTTCGCCTAACTTAAAACCTGCTCAAAAATTAGCCCTATTTCATGACAGCATTCATTTGAGTAAATCAGGACATGCTTTATGGGCGGATATTATTCAACAAGAAATTTTAAGGAATTAACTAAAAAAAGGGGCAAAATACATTGCCCCTTTGGGTTAGCCCCTTTCTAGGCCCAATTTTTCAGAGCCTTTTCCAAGCCATTGGCTATAAACCACTATAAATTTTTTAACTACTCGGGATGATGGGCGAGTAGTTACGAAATTTAAACGCATTAATTAATGCCTTGCTCATAATAAAAGAAAGTGCATTATCGTTTATTATGGTTTTTGCTTAATTAAAGTTTTTAATTTATATTGGGTCATAATTAAATAAATCTTCTTATTTATAAAAATGCGTAAGCTGTATGAATTCCCATTGGTGATGCCATTGAACCAAATTAAAAATTTATTTTGTATTCTTGGGTTAGCTATGATTTGTGGGTCTGCTACCATTGCGCAGACATTACCAGTGCAGTTGCCCGAAATTTGTAAAACTAACGAGTCTTTCTCTTCAGTAGACAAGGAGCTTAAAGACATGAAAAAAGATATCGTTGTTTTATTGCATGGCATAGCTAGGACTAAGCGATCTATGCATACTGTGGAAAAAGCGCTTTTAAAAAGTAATTATCAGGTCCTTAATATTGATTATCCCTCAACGAAAAAAAATATTACTGAAATCACCCCTGTTATTTTTGATGAAATAAAGAGGTTATCCCAAGAAAATGACGTTAGGGTGCATTTTGTTGCATACTCTATGGGTTGCTTAATCGTACGTGACTTATTGGCAAAACACCCCTTTCCTAACATAGGGAACGTTGTTATGTTGGCGCCGCCTAATCAAGGTTCTGAGGTAGCTGATTTTTTAAAAGATAATTTATTATACAAGTACTTTTACGGCCCGGCTGGCAAAGAATTAACCACTGATTTTGCCCGTAAAAATCCCTTTCCTAAAATGCAACATACCTTTGGCGTCATTGCGGGTAATGTGTGCCTTGATCCCCTATGCTATTTTATTTTGCCTAAAGGGAATGATGGTAAAGTCACCATTGAAGGTACGAAATTAGAAGGCATGAGCGATCATATTATATTACCTTGCTCCCATACTTTTATTATACAGAACAAAGCTGCGATAGATCAGGTTAAGTATTTTTTAAAAAATCGTCAGTTTAATCACGCAGACACCAAATAATCTGTGTAAAAATCCTACTATTTTTAAAATTTGTTGATTTTATTGTATAAAAACATGGTAGGCGCGAGTGGGATCGAACCACCGACCACTACCATGTCAAGGTAGTGCTCTACCACTGAGCTACGCGCCTAAGTGACAATTTTGACTGAGGCAAAACAATATCATTTGATTTACTGCAAATCAAGTATTAATCTACCCTTTAACTTTTTAAGACTTTATTTTTTAATAAAATGATCTCATCTCTAAGCTGGGCAGCTTTCTCAAATTCAAGGTTTTTAGCGGCTAAATTCATGGCTTTATCCCATTCTTTTATTTTAGCCAAGAGTTCTTTAGGCGTTAAAGCCACAATAGCATTTGCAATTTGATTGGTTTGTTTTTTAATCTCTTGAAGACTTTCAGGCTGATTGGGTTTTTTGACCCGTTTTTTATTTTTTCCACTGGCTATCCCTAATGCCAATCCCTCTAAAATATCATTAATCGGTTTGATAATCGTCTGGGGGGTAATGCCCAATTTTAAATTATAAGCAATTTGTTTGGTCCGTCTGCGTTGTGTTTCATCTAAAGTTGCTTGAATAGATTTTGTTATTTTGTCAGCATACATAATCACTTTGCCTTCAGCATTTCTTGCTGCTCGGCCACTGGTTTGAATCAAAGAACGAGCAGAACGTAAAAAACCTTCTTTATCTGCATCTAATATGGCCACTAAAGACACTTCTGGAATATCTAAGCCTTCTCGAAGCAAATTAATGCCGACTAACACATCAAAGCCGCCCTGCCTTAAGTCTTGAATAATTTGAATACGTTCAATGGTATCGATATCAGAGTGTAAATAACGTACTTTAATGCCCTGTTCCGCTAAATAATCGGCTAAATTTTCTGCCATACGTTTGGTTAACGTCGTAATTAATACCCGTTGTTTGAGTTTAACCCGTTTGTTAATTTCAGATAAGACATCATCTACTTGTGTGCCAACAGGTCGAATATCAATTTCTGGATCTAATAATCCGGTTGGTCGAACCACTTGATCAATTGGTTTTCCACTTAAATTTAATTCATATTCCCCAGGTGTAGCAGAAACATAGACGGTTTGAGGAGAACGTGCCACAAATTCTTCAAATTTTAAAGGTCGATTATCTAATGCCGAGGGTAACCTAAAACCATAAGACACTAACGTTTCTTTTCTAGCGCGATCGCCTTTATACATTGCGCCTATTTGCGGCACCGTCACATGTGATTCATCTAAAAATAATAAAGCCTCTTTGGGCAAATAATCAAATAAAGTAGGCGGTGCCTCACCTGCTTTTCGACCTGTTAACAAACGTGAATAATTTTCAATGCCTGTACAAAAGCCTAATTCAACCAGCATTTCAATATCATATAACGTACGTTGAGACAGTCTTTGTGCTTCAACTAATTTATGCTCTTCTGTGAGTTCAGTTAATCGTTGTTTTAATTCTATTTTAATTTGTTCTACTGCATTTAAGATAGTATCTCTTGGGGTCACATAATGTGATTTAGGATAAATCGTAATAATATCCACTTTTTGAATTACCGTACCTATTAACGGATCAAAATAATAGATACTCTCTACTTCATCACCAAATAATTGTACTCTCACTGCTTCTTTCTCAGAATCTGCAGGGAAAATATCGATGACATCGCCTCTTACCCTATAAGTTCCTCGATGAAAATCAATATCATTACGCGTATATTGCAGCTGGGCCAAACGTTTTAAAATAGCGATTTGATCTGTGATTTCATTTTTTTGAATAATTAACAACATCGATAAATACGCATCGGGATCGCCTAAGCCATAAATAGCCGACACACTGGCAACAACAATCGTATCTTTTCGTTCTAATAAAGATTTTGTTGCCGATAAACGCATTTGTTCTATATGCTCATTAATAGCCGCATCTTTTTCTATATAAGTATCCGAAGACGGTACATACGCTTCAGGTTGATAATAATCATAATACGAAACAAAATATTCGACTGCATTGCCTGGGAAAAATGCTTTCATTTCACCATATAATTGCGCAGCTAATGTTTTATTTGGCGCCATAATTAAAGCAGGACGTTGCAATTTTTGAATAATATTGGCGACGGTAAACGTTTTACCCGACCCTGTCACCCCCAATAAAGTTTGATGGGCTAAACCTGCTTGAAGACCCGTTATTAACTTTTGAATGGCTTGAGGTTGATCGCCCGCAGGCTCAAAAGAGGCGTAGAGCTTAAAAGGCTTTTCATGCTTTACTTGATTATTCAATCTCAAATCTCAATAACCTAGTGTTGAATTTTTAAAATATAAAGTACCATATTAGCTTATTTTAAAGCATTATTTACAGCATAATTTACTTACTTATACTACAGTTAGGAGAAAAACTTTGGAAATTAAGCTCTCAGATAGCATACAGCGCATTAAGCCCTCCCCGACTTTGGCCGTTAATGCTAAAGCCCAAAAATTAATCGCTGAAGGCAAAGACATTATTTCACTAGGCGTAGGGGAGCCTGATTTTGATACTCCAGCCCATATTAAGCAAGCTGCCATACAAGCCATTGGAGCAGGCAAAACAAAATATACCGCGGTCGATGGCATTTTAAGCCTGAAACAAGCCGTTTGTGAGAAAATGGCACGCTTTAATCAACTGACGTACCAACCCAAGCAAACCATTATTTCTACAGGAGGCAAACAAGCCATTTTTAATATGGCACTGGCCTTATTAAATACAGGAGACGAGGTTATTATCCCCGCGCCTTATTGGGTAAGCTATCTTGATATAGTTTTATTTGCTGGTGGCACGCCTGTTATCATTCAAGCGCCTATAGAACAACATTTTAAAATTACCCCAGAGCAGCTCCAAAAAGCCATTACCCCTAAAACCCGTTTATTTTTTATTAACAGCCCCTCTAACCCTACTGGCATGGGTTACACCAAGCAGGAACTAAAAGCCTTAGGTGATGTCTTATTAGCCCACCCCAATATTATCATTGCCACTGATGACATGTATGAACATATTTGGTGGGGCAAAGCGTCTTTTTCAAATATTTTAATGGCCTGTCCAGAGTTATATAACCGAACCATTATTTTGAATGGCGTCTCAAAAGCTTATGCGATGACGGGTTGGCGATTAGGCTATGCTTGTGGGCCTGAAGCACTGATTAAAGCAATGAACACCCTACAAGGGCAAAGTACCTCTAATGCTTGTTCTCTTTCTCAGGCTGCAGCTGAAGCGGCTTTAAGAGGACCACAAGACTCTGTTATAGCAATGGTAGAGGCTTTTAAAACTCGGCATGATTATCTTGTTGAGTCATTAAATAACTTAAGTTACATTCAGTGCTTA
>CANJMM010000002.1 GCA_947475765.1 Legionellales bacterium
CTGGTTGTTTCAGAAAAGAGCTGTATGCAAAAGCTTATTGTCGCATTTCCAGCTATTTGCAGACCATGGCAACCAAAGGATATAATCCTTTAATTGCAATTCAGATGGCACTTGCTGGTGAACTTGTCTGAAGGGTGCGAGTAGTTACTATTTAATTTAAATAACTTTTAGGTTGAGCGAAATATAGGGTAAAAACGACTAATACTATTAGCAAAGTCAGCAATCAGGTAGTTTCTGCTATTAGAAAGATAGCAAAAACAGCTAAACCTTTATTACCGACAGCTCCCTTTCGGATTAATCCGCCAAGGGCCGCGAAACAACGGCCGAGTGAGCCACTGATCTTTTCAGCAGAAGCAAAGTTAAGTACACAAGGTGGCTTGGCTAGGACTGAATATAATGCAGCGAATGTGAATGCTCAAGTTGCGGTTAATACAAAAATGCGAGCTTTGCAAAAAGCACAAAATGAATCGGTAACAACGAAAGAATTTAGTGATGGGAGACTTAGATATTATATGGCTGAAATCCGTTCTAATACGCCAGGTCCAACAAGGGGGTCTGCTCATGTGACTGAATATAACAAAATAACGGGACAAGTACGCGCGTGGAGAGAATGCTATGATCATCAAGGGAATATTAATAGAATTCATCCTAAGATGATTGATGGGCAACAAATTAATAGCCAACATTACCCACCAACTAAAAAAGAATTAGAATCTAGAAAGAAACCAGGGAGACCTAAATAGTGTATACACGAATTCAGTTTGGGCAAGAGTTAAAATCGAAAGTTGAACGGAGAGAAGATGTTACAGTTATTGGACATTGGACATATTCAATATATTTGAAATATATAAATGAAATTGAGGACCGCGTGCTAGATAATATTTTATTAACGCTTAATACTATGGAAGATGGACCGGAATTCGCGTTTAGTTATAAAATTTTAAATAAAATAGCAGATGATTTAATTGCAGGAAAAGATGTTGATTTAAACTCAGATGAATATAGAGAGCCTAATTTATGAAGAGGTAAAAGACGGCTCAAATTCTGATTAAAAGACCCGGACTTCACCTAGGTTAATTAGGTGACTTGTAATTTTGGGTGGTTTTATTCATGGTTTTTTGTTTAGGGGAATAGAATCAAGAATGGGTGACCCCATTTTTTTTAATTTAATTTAAAAAAATTTATCTGTTATTAGTGACGCCGCCACTGATTTTGGCAAAAACAGCAAATACCATTCGTTTAGGTTGTCGCTAAGGCTCCGAAAACAGTTAAGCCTTTACTACCAGCAGCACCCTTGCGGATTAATCCACCTAGGGCAGCTAAGAATTCGTTTCCCTCTGTGCCAGGGACAATAAGACAAAATTTAAGTACAATGCTTTCCAGTTATGCTAAATAATGGGATCATTTCATCTTTTAGCGGGAATTACGGTAAAGGAATAAGCACCTAATGGGCAGATTTTTAAAGTTTTATAACTTAAACAAGAACTTAAATAAACGGCCATTATCTTTTTTTTTATTTTTTTTAATATTCATTGCGCCATTAAGCCTAAGTTATGCCAAGCAACTTGAGCCTTTAGCGGTAGAACAGGCTTTTAGCTTAAGCATCACCCCACAAGCTCAAGGCAATGATCTTAAATTGCACTGGAAAATCGCCCCCAACCATTATTTATATCAAGATAAAATTGAGGTTTATAGCTTAAATGCCAATCCCATCAAGCTTCCTCTGATTCTGCCTAAAGCCAAAATATTGCCCAATGCTTTATTAGGCTCAAAGGCTGTTTATGAACAAACCTTAACACTCTTGATTAAGCCGCCTCAAGATACCACTGAATTATCTATACAATACCAAGGATGTTCTGCTGAAGGCTTTTGTTACCCCCCACAAAAAATAAGCTACGCTTATCCAAACCGCATGAATCAAGCACTGCAACATGCAAACCCCGCAACTCGACTGGGTCTTTTTTATTTATTAGGTTTGTTGCTGGCTTTTACGCCTTGTGTGCTCCCCATGCTGCCTATTTTGGCTTCTGTGATTATTACGGAAGAAAAATTAAGTACCCTTAAAGGCTTTTTCTTATCGCTGAGCTATGTCATGAGTATGGCAACGACTTATGCTGTAGCGGGTGTACTCGCCGTCAAAATGGGGCAAAGTCTCCCGCTTTTATTTCAACATGTCTGGGTGATAACCGGATTTGCTTTATTTTTTGTTTATCTGGGATTGGTACAACTGAATAAATTACCCTTAAGATTACCCCAAAAATTAAGCACGATTTTTCACGCCATACATGCTAAACAACAAGGAGGACATATTCTGGGTGCGGTTATCTTAGGCTTTTTAGCTACCCTAATTGCTTCACCTTGTATTAGCGCACCGCTCATGGCCACTTTGTCTTATATTGCTCAAACGGGTAATCTTTTTTTAGGGGGATCTAGTTTATTTGTCATGGGCTTAGGCATGGGCACCCCTATGATATTACTGGGTACGCTAGGTGGAAGGTATATACCCAAAACAGGCAAATGGATGCAATTGGTGAATGAATTATTTGCCCTCTTACTTTTTGGCCTAGCCATTTGGATACTGGGCAATGTCTTAGCCCCAAATCTCATAATGGGCTTATGGGGTATTTTAGCAATACTTGCTGCTTATTTTATGGGGGTTTTAAATAAACGAACCTACCATTATTTACCTAATTTACCTAAAATAGGCATAGTCATTTTGATTTATGGCTTAATGTTAATACTCTCTGCTGTCTTAGGGCACACCAATCCCTTTAGGCCATTTCCATTTCATGCGAGCTTTGCCCAAGTTGCCAACCTTGCCAAACTGAATGCTGAGAGCCATTTTATTTCTGTCAATAATTTACAAAGCTTAAATACTGAACTTAAAAAATATACGGCGCATAGGCAGCATAAAGATCAACTGATTTTAATTGATTTTTATGCCGATTGGTGTGCTGCCTGTAAACATATGGACGTTGCCTTATTTCAAGATCCTGAGGTGCTGAGTCTGATTCAAAATTGGACACGCATTAAAGCCGATATTACTGAAAATGGACCCGAGCAGCGCGCCCTCATGAAAGCCTATCAGGTCTTTGCGCCGCCTAGTCTTTACTTATTGAAAGTCAACCAAGTAAATCAGCCCAATCCGCCCTACCAAGTGTTACAACTTCATGGGGCCATCGCCAAAAAAGAATTTATCGCAGCCTTAACTAAATTTACAACTAAGCCAATATAAATTAGCGCTATTTTCGTCGAAAGCAGGCAAATTTGGCATAAATTGAAGCAAATAGATATAATTAAACAAATTTCCTGGACAAATGTAAGCGGCTTGGGCAAAATGGTTAGAATTAAAAAAAGGCTAAATTTGTTAAATGACTGATATTTTAATATTACATGGCCCCAATCTCAACCTGCTTGGTCTTAGGCAGCCTGAATTATATGGCCATACGACATTAAAGCAAATTAATACACAATTAGATGAAATAGCAAAACATCAGGGTATAAATCTGGATATTTTTCAAAGTAATTCAGAATCCTGTCTCATCGATAAGATTCACCAAGCTTATACTCAAGCCCAATGCATTATTATTAATCCCGCGGGTTTCACCCATACCAGTGTGGCTTTATTAGATGCTTTATTAGCTGTTCGTTTGCCTTATATAGAAGTCCATTTAAGCTTAATTCATGCACGTGACACTTTCAGAAAAACATCTTTATTTTCTGAACACGCCATGGGGGTTATTACCGGTTTTGGCGCTCAAAGCTACCACTTAGCTTTACTGGCTGCCTGCCAGCATCTTAAAAAATCAAATTGAATCTTATTATCTATTACTATATAAAAAAGAGAGAGAAGCTTTATCATGGACATTCGTAAAATTAAAAAACTGATTGAGCTAGTCGAAGAATCTGGGGTCAGCGAAATTGAAATTAAAGAAGGCGAAGAAACCATTCGCATTAGCCGAAAAATAGAAGCCCCCATGATGATGCCTCATCAACAATATTATTTACCCCCGCACCCCTCAACTGCGCCTTTACCCACAACCCCTGTTGACGTACCGAGTGAAAGCAAAATACCAGAAGGTTATATCGTTACCTCGCCAATGGTCGGCACTTTTTATAAAGCCTCTTCCCCTGAAGCGCAACCTTTTGTCACCATTGGATCTCAAGTAGAAGTAGGTTCGACCATTTGCATCATTGAGGCCATGAAAACCCTCAATCAAATTGAATGTGATAAATCCGGTATTATTGCCTCTATTTTGGTTGAGAATGGCCAACCCATTGAATTTGGCCAACCCCTGTTTGTGATTAAGTAGGTCGATATAACTATGATGGACAAAATTCTCATTGCCAACCGCGGCGAAATTGCGCTTAGAATTTTAAGGGCCTGCAAAGAACTGGGCATTAAAACTGTGGCCGCGCACTCTGTCACTGACAGAGATTCTTTAGCGGTTAGACTGGCCGATGAAGCCGTTTGTGTGGGGCCAGGTAACTCCAAAGACAGTTATTTAAATATTCCAGCGCTAATCAGTGCCGCTGAAATTACCGATGCGGTTGCCATTCATCCGGGTTATGGTTTTTTATCTGAAAATGCCGATTTTTCTGAACGGGTGGAACAAAGCGGTTTTATTTTTATTGGTCCAAAAGCCGACACCATTCGCTTAATGGGCGATAAAGTTTCTGCCATTGCGACCATGAAAAAAGCTGGTGTGCCTTGTGTACCTGGTTCAGATGGCCCACTAGGAGACGATCCTAAAGCCAACTTGGCCATGGCGCGTCAAATTGGTTACCCCATTATTATTAAAGCAGCCGGTGGCGGCGGCGGACGAGGCATGCGGGTGGTACATGCTGAAGGTGCCTTATTGCATTCTATCAGCTTGACCCGTCAAGAGGCCCAAGCCGCTTTTAATAATAGCACCGTCTATATGGAAAAATTTCTAGAAACCCCAAGACATATCGAAATTCAAGTCTTAGCAGATGGTCAAGGCAATGCGGTTTATTTAGGAGAGCGTGATTGCTCTTTACAAAGACGTCACCAAAAAGTACTAGAAGAAGCGCCTGCACCAGGTATAACCGAGGCCCAACGTAAAAAAATTGGCAAAATTTGCACCAAAGCCTGTCTGGAAATTGATTACCGAGGCGCGGGCACTTTTGAGTTTTTATACCAAGACAATGAATTTTATTTTATTGAAATGAATACCCGCGTTCAAGTAGAACATCCTATTACCGAGCTGATTACTGGCATCGACATCGTAAAAGAACAAATTAAAATCGCCAATGGTCAAAAATTGAGTTTTACGCAAAATGATATCGTGTTATCTGGCCATGCAATGGAATGTCGTATTAATGCCGAAGATCCCAAAACTTTTATTCCCTGTCCAGGCAAAATTACCTGGTATCATGCGCCAGGTGGCCCAGGTATTCGGGTTGATTCACATTTGTATACTTCTTATGTTGTGCCCCCTAATTATGATTCGCTTTTAGGCAAACTCATTGCCCATGGTAAAAATAGGGAAGAATGTCTGGCACGGTTAAAAAATGCTTTAGACGAAATTGTGGTGGAAGGCGTTAAAACCAATATTCTGCTGCATCAAGAATTGGTTCGAGATGGCAATTTTCAACGAGGCGGCATTAACATTCATTATCTCGAAGAAAAACTTAAAAATGCAAAATCCTGATCCTAACTGGACTAACTTATCTGTCTCTTGTCATAAACCGCTTGTGGACGAAATAAGTGATTGGTTTTTTGAACAAGGGGCACTGAGTGTCTCTCTTGGGGATCCTTATGATAATACCCCAGATGAACAAGCCATTTTTGAACCCGATCCTGAGCAAACCCCTATTTGGCAAACCACGCGCGTTATTGCTTTATTTGATGCTGTGAATTTAAGCCACATTCAAGCTTTATTTCATGAGGCTTTTCAGCACCTACATTTGAGTCTAACCGAAGAAAAACTTGCCGACCAAATCTGGGAAACGGCTTGGTTAGAGCACTATCAGCCAGTCATTTTTGGAAAAGCCCCGCATCAATTATGGGTTGGCCCAGAACAGATGATCCCCATAGAAAACAGCACCGCGGTATTTTTAAACCCTGGCTTGGCTTTTGGAACGGGGACACATCCTACCACTGCACTGTGTTTATCTTGGTTGGCCAATCATCCACCCAAAGATCTGACTGTTATCGACTATGGTTCAGGTTCAGGCATTTTAGCCATTACTGCGCTCAAATTAGGCGCAAAACACGTCATTGCAGTAGACCATTGTGAACAAGCTTTAAGCAGCACACTTGAAAATGCACGTCGAAACCATATTTCTAATAATAAGTTATCGGTTTATGCCCCAGAAAAAATACCTGAATCCCTAAAAACAGCATCCTGTGATGTATTATTAGCCAATATTTTAATTGATCCCCTGATTCAACTCGCCCCTACTTTTGCAAGCTATCTGAAGCCTCACGGCATGATAATCTTATCTGGCCTACTCACCTCTCAATTAGATTTATTAAAAGCTGCCTATGCCCCCTGGTTTAGTTTTGAGATGGCGCCAGAAATAAAAGACGATTGGGTCTGTATTACTGCGAAGAAATGTCTTTAATATTCATAGTGATAAGGTAACTGCTCACCCCCTATCGGCACTATTTTGAATGAAGATTAAAGTGAATTTCAGATAAAACCCCCCATCGCTTTGCGATGGACCCCTTTAAAAAAACATTAGTATCTACACAAGTCCCATCTCTTCAACCGCATCTTTGAGAAGGGACTTGATCTCTTCAATATTATAATTATTCAGCATATCTTGCATTGCTAATAAGGCCCACAATCCCGCCAACAATGCATTATAAGTAAATTCCACTTTGCGTTTCATTTGTCGGCCACTTAGTCTTACCAGCACTCGTCGTAATTCTCCCGCTTTGGGCCCTGTTGCATGTGCTATTCGCCAGACAGATACGCAAGCCATACTGGCTACTAATAATCGGCGCGCAATAGCCAATCCTGTTGTTTGTTGCCATGATTCAAGTTGCATTCCTGCTGATTTCATTAATTTAAAATAATTTTCAACTGACCATCTCCAGTAATACCATAGTGCAAGTGTTGCAGCGGGCACATCATGCATATTACTTAATAAATACCATATTGATAATTCATTTCCTAAATTATCAATTACTCGACTAACAATCAGTCGCGCTTTAACTGGTTCACCTTTTATAACAATAGATAATCTTTTGCCCTCAGGTCCTTTTCGTTTTTGCTTTGCTGGTCGTGTTATTATTATTTCTGTTTCAGCTATTTGCTGATTTGCAGGTATTCCTTTATATTCAACAATACGAGCTTGACTAAATGATAAGTTTTTAGCAATATCTTTAATTTTTTTTTCTGATATTCCATCATTAACAATATTATTATCATTTTCCCGTATTAACCAATTTTTACTCTTAAAGGTTCTCATGAAAGCTACTGAAGAAGCTTCTCTATCTACAATATGAACCAATGGCTTGTTAAAATTTTGGGATTCTATCCAACCGATACGTTTTGATAATTCTTCTAAATGTGTTAAACCCTCTAGGTTTTCTCCATAATTGCTCAATGTCTCATCTTTGGTTTTTAAATTCATTGCAACAAGTGCTAATGGCCCACCATGGCGATCACTAACTGCTAAACTTGATTGAAGATCATACCCTACACATGCTTTAAATACATTGTAGGTATCTTTTTTACTTTTATGCGCGTTATACCCTAAAGTACTCCAGTCATGTAACATTAATATAAAGTTATCACATTCAGTTTCACTTAATTCATGAGCTGCTTTGAGTAAAGGCTGTGATAATTCTTGAAGCGAACAAGCATCATTATTAAAAAATCGCCATGCTGCCTGAGTTTGATTAAAAGCCTCATCGTTATTTAAAATACTTTTTACCCCTGCTGCCACGGAATTCCCTACTTGCATATGTGTCCGTACTAATTGTTCATATCGTTTTTTTAATCTTAGTTCCATCAAAATTTCCATATATTCGTAAAAACCTATACATATATTACCGCTATTTAGAAAAGTATTTTGATTTTTTTTACGCCACCATAGCAGTTTGAAAAATCAAAATTTTTTTCTAAAACAGTATGGAAATACGACAGTTAACAATCAAACTATCAACTTGTGTAGATACTAATGCTTTAAAAAGTGGGAATAAGAAAGCTTCATTTAAAATAGTGCTGATAGGGGGTGAGTTCTTACCTATTTGTAGTTAGCTGCTTGAATTGATTAATTTCGGTTTATACAGGGATTTTTAGAGTAAGAGTTAGCCGATAAGCCGGGTTCTGTCGTGAACAATCATTCCTCTGGGACACACGTCACCGTATGCCTCAAGCAACCTACCCGAACCCAACGCGGGCCACGCCTTATGGGTTCCTATTTGGTCTTGCTCCAAGTGGGGTTTTCCTAGCCACAAGATGTTACCATCTGCGCGGTGCGCTCTTACCGCACCGTTTCACCCTTACCAGTTAATTTCTTAACTTCGGCGGTTTACTCTCTGTTGCACTTTCCGTAGGCTCGCACCTCCCAGGCGTTACCTGGCACTTTGCCCTATGGAGCCCGGACTTTCCTCCCTAAATAATACAAGATTATTTACAGCGATTGCCTAGCTAACTCTTACCCAGCATCTTAACTGTTTTATCCCGTGCTCACAAGCGCTACGCTTAAAATCTGGGCTATGCTTCTGGGTTATCTGGTTTTTGAGTAAGTTTAACGGCTCTGTCGTATAATAAATTTTTAGACAAGCCTGTCATATTTTTAACTAAATTTACGGCTTGTTTAAGCGAAATTTCTGATATTAATGCACTTAACAAGTTATCTAAGTCAATAGATAAGGTCTGCTGTTCTTGTATGGCTTCTTGGGGCTTGAGTTTACACCCTGAGACAACTAGAACAAATTCGCCTTGTAAAGGAATATGCTTATCTTGGATATCTGCTTCTAATTCTCCAAGTGGTTTGACCACAATTTGCTCATAAAGCTTGGTTATTTCTCTTGCGACGCCGGCCACTCGAGTTAAGCCAAAAATATTGGCCATTTCACTTATCACTTCTTGAACACGATGAGGGGCTTCATAAAATACTAAGGTTTCAGCATTTTTGACAAGACTTTGCAATATTTTTTGTCTTTGTATGGATTTTACCGGTAAAAATCCAAAAAAAGTAAATTTATCACATCCTATGCCCATTGCACTTAATGCGGCAATTAAGGCACTTGCTCCTGGAATGGGAATAACCTGAATGCCTTCTTGATGGGCCAAACGAACTAAAGGTAAACCCGGATCGCTGATTAACGGTGTACCTGCATCACTGATAATGGCCCCGCTTTCCCCCTGCTTTAATTTATGGATTAAATTTTCTAACACCCCTTCTTCATTTTCATTATGGGCATGTAAGGCAATTAATTTATTTTTTATATCCATAAAGTTTAGCAACCTGACACTATGCCGCGTATCTTCACAGGCAATCCAGGCGACCTTGCTTAATACATTTTTTGCTCGGAGCGTGATATCCTCTAAATTACCTAAAGGGGTAGCAACAACATAGAGCTTACCCCATATATTTTTTTGATTAACGACATTGATTAAAGGCATAGGGCAAAGATCCTCATGTTTAAATTTAAATTAAAATTAAACGCTATCATAGCGATATTTACGGGCTTAAGCCTAATTTTAATCTTAGTGCCTGGCCTCAGCTTTGCCGATCAAGAGTCTGGCAACTCGCTTTCGGTGAATTTAAATTTAAAACAAGTAAAACAGCTGTCTTTATTTTTGCCACTAGGCGGCCCTAAAGGAGAATTAGGACAAGCCATTAAATCCGGCTTTTTATCGGGTTACCAATATGCGGATCCCAGCACTCGGCCTCAAATAAAAATATATGATACCTCTGCTTATGCCGATATGACGACTTTATATCAACAAGCCATAGAAGAAGGCGCTGATTTTATTGTAGGGCCTTTATTCAAAGAAGAAGTTCGCCAATTTAGAACACAGCCTGATGGTTTTTTTAGTGTGCCTTTATTAGCCCTCAATCAAATTTCAGAAAATAATCTCTCTACTTTACCCAGCCGATTTTTTCAATTTTCCCTTTCCCCTGAACAAGAAGCAGAACAATTAGCCAAAAAAATAATCACGCGTCATAAGTATTGTCCTATTTTAGTGGTCCCACCTAATGATTGGGGAAAACGCTTTGCCTCTGCTTTTGAAAAACAAATTACGGCCTTAAATGGCACCCTAATCGATATTATTTATACTCACCCTGCACAAAATTTAGGTCAACTTATCAAGAAAAAATTTGAACTTGACAGCAGTCAAGCGCGTATTCGTCAAATATCTAACCTGTTAGGAAAAAAAATTGAAGCAGAGCCCAGGCGACGCCAAGATCTAGACAGTGTGGTATTGGCTATTTCTCCACAACAAGCAAGGCAAATAAAGCCTTTGCTCGATTTTTATTATGCCTATGATTTGCCGGTATTTGGCAGCTCAAATATCTATTCTGGCATACCCAACCCGAGTAAAGATACAGACTTAAATGGCATTCAATTTTGTGATATGCCTTGGTTTATTCATCCTAATCAAACTGATTATGCTCAGCGAGGGGGGCAAATTCAAGCACTACCTGAACAACAAGCCCGTTTATTTGCAATGGGTGTAGATGCTTTTAATTTAACTTTACAATTAAAGCGCTTAAGTCATGATGCCCAATCCAGTTACCTAGGCCTAACTGGGAAATTATCGCTTGGTCAAGATAATATGATTAACAGGCAACTTATTTGGGCAGAGTTTAAAAACGGCGTGCCTGTTCGCCTAAAAAATTAAACTGCATTACTTTTTAGCGCTTATTTTCCGGCAATAATCATCTCTGAAATAATCAGAGATCCGGTTTGCAAGCCACTGCGATAATCGACATCATTGCCAATGGCCACAATACTTTGAAACATATTTTTCAAATTACCTGCGATGGTGATTTCTGAAACAGGATAAACAATTTCACCATTTTCGACCCAAAAGCCTGAGGCCCCTCTTGAATAATCTCCTGTCACTAAATTAACCCCCTGTCCCATTAATTCTGTGACTAATAATCCCCGGTGTAATTTTTTAAGCAAAGCCTCAAAATTTTCTCCTGTGGAATGTATGATGGCATTATGTATGCCCCCTGCATTACCTGTAGAAATCATGCCTAATTTTCTAGCTGAGTAGCTATTTAATAAATAGCTTTGAACCACCCCAGATTCAATGATATTTTTTGATTGTGTTTTAACGCCTTCTGCATCAAAAGGCGCGCTGGCTAAACCATGCATTAAATGTGGCTTTTCTTGTATGGTCACAAAATCTGGAAAGATTTTTTTACCTAAGCTATCTAATAAAAAAGAGGTTTTTCTAAATAGGCTGCCCCCGCTAATAGCAGAAAAGCAATGTGAAAAAATACTTCTGGCTACCGAAGGCATAAACATAATGGCGGCTTGTTGAGAAGGTAATTTTTGTGGTGATAAACGGGAAAGGGTTTTTTTTGCTGCCATTTGACCAATTAAGCTAGGAGAGGCCAACTGATGGATGTCTCTATGACACGTGTAATCATAATCACGCTCCATGCCAGATTTGTCTTCGCCTATCATGACACAAGAAAGGGCATAATCTGAGCTGGGGAAATGCCCCGTAAAACCATGTGAATTGGCCAACATAAGCATAGATTGATTAACAGAAAATGTGGCTCCATCACATTGTTTTATTTTTTTATCGAGCTCTAAGCCGGCTAGTTCTGCGCGCTTTGCTTGTTTTATGCAAAATTCACTGTCAATATCCCAAGGGTAATTTAATTTTAAATCAGGATAATCATAAGCCAAGTATTCTTTATCGGGTAAACCTGAACACAGATCTGCTTCCGCATATTTTGCAACGGATAAAGCCGAATCCATTGCTTGTTTTAATTTTTCATAACGTAAATCATTTGTACTCACCACGCCTTTTTTATTGTTTATATATAACGTGATGCTCAGATTTTTATCGCGATTGTATTCTATTGTTTCAGGGGCTTGGTTTCTGACGGTAACAGATAAGCCAATATTTTTAACCGCGGCAATTTCAATTTCTGTTGCACCCTGATTTTGGCCATATTGAATTAATTCTTGAAACATTTCTTTTTCAAACATGTGTGCCTCCTACTGTCATTTCTGCTACTAATACTGTTGGCATACCCACCCCAACAGGTACCGTTTGGCCATCTTTTCCACAAGTGCCTACGCCTGTATCTAATGCCAAATTATTACCAACCATTTTTATTTTTCTCATCACTTCAGGGCCTTGGCCAATTAAGGTTGCGCCTTTAATAGGCGTGGTAATTTTACCTTTTTCAATAAGATAAGCACTAGAGGCACTAAACACAAATTTACCCGAAGTAATATCCACGCTCCCCCCCCCAAAATGATCGGCATAAATACCATAGTCTACTGAAGCAATAATTTCTTCATGCGTACTTTTGCCTGGTAGCATAAACGTATTCGTCATTCTTGGCATAGGAATATGTGCATAAGATTGTCTTCGGCCATTTCCAGTCGGTTGGCTTTTCATTAACCTGGCATTTAACCTATCTTGTAGATACTGTTTTAGTATGCCATTTTCTATGAGCACGGTGCGTTGCGTGGGGGTTCCTTCGTCGTCTATATTTAAAGACCCTCTTTTATTTTGTAAAGTCCCATCGTCTATCACGGTGACTAAATCTGATGCTATTTTCTGACCCAAAGCATCTGAAAAATGAGAGGTTCCTTTTCGATTAAAATCGCCTTCTAACCCATGTCCCACTGCTTCATGTAATAATACCCCAGGCCATCCAGGGCCCAGCACCACAGGCATAAGTCCAGCAGGCGCAGGTTTTGCGTGTAAATTTTGAACGGCCTGCCTTACTGCCTCTTTGACGTAATATTCACTTAGATTTTCTTCTATAAATGCTGAATACCCCATACGGCCACCGCCACCAAAAGATCCCGTTTCAGTTTTATTATTTTCTTCTATGATAACCGTAACATTTAATCTGACTAAAGGCCGAATATCTGTGGCTATTTTTCCATCGAGATTCATAATAAATATACGTTCAAATGATCCTGTTAATTGCGTGATTACTTGCTTGACTCTAGAGTCAAGTTTTCTCGCTAAGCTATCTATAGATTTTAATAAGGCTATTTTTTTTTCTACCTGCATAGAATCTAAAGGATTGTTGAGTGTATATCGACTGGGCGCAATAATAGCTTTTCGAGAAGCAATCGCTATTGCCCCTTCTTGGTTATTTAAAGCAATAGACTGCGCGGCCTTAACGGCTTGTAGCAAAGCTGCTTGTTCAATTTCAGCAGAATAAGCAAATCCGGTTTTATCTTCTACACAAGCTCTTATTCCTACCCCTTGCGAATATTGGCAAGCATTTTCTTTAATAATACCCTCTTCTAGCGTCATGCTTTCAGATTGCGAAGATTGAATGTAAATATCGCCATCATCGATGCGTTTTTTTGCCAAGGTTTTCAATAAATCTTCCAGATGGCTTTCTGTTAAATTATATTGTGCCAAAAAATTGGTCATTTTGCTTAGGTCCTAAATTTAGTTATTTATTTATTTTATTTTTAATATTATTGACAGACGTTAACTTTGGTTTGTCAATGCTCCCAGAAAGTTGATATTGATATTGTGTGATTTCTTGAAGGCGCTTGCCTAGTATTTTATCGGCTATCCATACCGCAGCGCCTACAGCAGGGTTACCTACTGCAATGGCCGCAGCAATAGGCAATGAACTCGTGATTTTAGGCATGACTTTGATAGTGCCTTCTACTATTTTTGTATTTAACATCGCCTCGGCCATTAATTCAATGCGTGCCGCAGGGCTATCTAAAATTAAATCCTCTGTTTTCATTTTCCCATTTTTAAAATGAAAACTTGCCGTTAATTTATCCATGGCTAAACCTTCTTTGGCCACATCGCTAAAATCAAGCTGTAATCGTCTTTGAATATTATCTATGCTTAATAAACTTAATATTCGACCAATGCCTGGTTCTGCACCTTTAACATAGCCATTTTTTAAAGAAACAGACATGTCGCCATTTACGGTAGTTAAGTCAATGTCTGTTAAATCTTTTTCCCAATTTAAATCAAAACGAATTTGACCCGTCGCCGCATGAAGTGTCGATTCAATGCCACCAGCTTGTAAAGTATCTTGGATGTTTTTAGTTTGGATAGTGCCTTTTAAGGCTATATGACTTTTAGGGGTAAGCGTCCAAAATCCCGAAGCTTGTAAGCTTGTATAAGGCGCTTTTGCTTGAATATTGCTTAAATTAAAACCTTTCTCTTCAGGAATAAAATGCATTTTCAAATTTTCAATGATTTTTTCATCTAACACTAATTTAGCGACTGTTAATTCAATGGGGCAATTTCCTGCTTTTATTTTAATCTTATTTAAAGGATTTTGTTCTGTTTTTTTCTCTTTAATGACATTTTTAGGGAAATTCAAATACTCAAAATCAGCCTGAATGGCGCCGGTACAAGGGCCAATGGGTAACACCACTTTGCCTTTAAGACGTTCCCCTATTAAGGTGATTTCTCGGGAAGATAATCCACTGAGCCCTACCTGAATGGTCATATCTTTAAACACCTCTCCAAAAGCATTCAAGTTATCGACCTTTAATTTAACCGCGAAATTTGAAGAAAATGCGGATGTATTTGTATTAGCCGCAGAAAATAAAGTCTGCCACTCAGACAAATCTAAGGTATTAAGATGACCTTCTATAGAAAAAGGATTATCTAAAAAAAAGGATGATTTTTCGAGTACATCTGCTTCTAAATCTAGACTAGATTCTGATTGTTTTTTTCCCAGAACTACTCGAGCAGACTGCGATGCCCAAACTTTTTGTGTGGCTTTTAAAGCATAATCAAGATGAATTTTTTCTCCATATTTTAGCTGTGCATTAATAATCGACTGGGGATAAAATTGTAAAGCCATATGAAAGTTTTCAGTTTCTTCTGGTTTTTTTTGAAAAGGTTCAGGTAAATTAAGTGCCACGCCAGCTAAATCAGAATAGAACTTCAACTCCCCTTCTGGGGTACTTGAGGTATGTTTCAAAAAAAGATTAGCGGTATAATTTGTTTTCCCCGAAATTAAATCGCTGTTGACTATGCTAAACCACTGATTAAGCTTAGCAATTTCCACCTCTCCCTTGGCTGAGATTTTTAATCTCGGATCTGCCGCCTGTATATCAGAAGCTAAAGTAAACTGTGTGGGGGTACCGAAAAGATTTCCAGAAAGATTAGAGCTAGACATACCTCTCGGACTAAAAAAAATAACGCCTTTTAAAGCCGATATGGTTAAATCTAATTTTGGAATACTCACACTCGTTTTATCAAAATTAAGTAAGCCTCTATACTCTGTTTTATCAAGACTTTTTAGATTCAGGGGGATTTTCATATCTAATAACAAGTTCAGTGGCCCAATAATATTAAGTGGTGCTATTTTTTCTCCTAGCGTCACATTCAAGGCAGAGTGTTGTATAAAGTCTTTTGCCTTAGGAAAACTAGACTCGATTTTTGCTTGAATTTTCAATTCTGGATTAGGTGCATTAACATTGGGGATAAATCCTGTGGCAGATTCAATATTACTGTCTAAAATTTTTGCTTCTGAAGCATGTAAAGTTAATTTTGAAGAGTCTAACTTGATGTCTCCATCTGCATTTTTTAATTCGGGCCAATCGGGTTGATATTTTATGGTTGCGTCCTCAACCGCCATTTCTATTTCTAGAACCCCTTTAGGCGCTTGAGCTTGATCTTGATCTTGATCATAAGGAAAATCGTTTAATCTTCCTCTTATTATTCCTTTTGCCTGTTTGAGCTTCCCTGAAATCAAGGCCGATTGAAACCACTCTGCTAAGCCTTTATCTACTATTTTTTTAGGCATCAGGCTTAATAATTGAGCCACATCTAGATTGGTTTCTGAAAATGCACTTTCAGTATACCAATCGGTATTCCATAAATTTTTCTCCCAGAAACCATTATATTTAAAATTTGCCTTACCCAAAGAAGCCGTTAACTCTTGCAGATACACTTTTTTAACATCCGGTTGATTCCAATACCAAATTGTCCCAGAAACATTTTCAAGCGCGAGTCCGTCTGGAAAATAATACTTATCCTGAAAAGAAGGGGCCTCTGCTTTTAGTAAAATTTTAGCCAAGCCACCAAAAGAATGGGCTGAAAAATGGCTGACATTTTTCATGCTCATATGAAAAGAATTTTGATTCACCGTTAAATCTTGAACTAAGATATCGCCGGATATGCCCTTTATTAATTCTGGCAACACATTTTGTGCATTTGCATTTAGAATATTAGGGACATTCGCATCTAGATGCACCAGATAACCTCGTGGCAAAGTTTGCTGCCACCAATCACTTAGTCCTGGCTTTTCCGCCAAAAAAACATGCACAATGTTATCTAATCGATTCAAAGGAAAATCTTTGGCTGAAAGCCTTACTTCGGCAGTTAGCGCCTCAGGGATCGCAACATAAAATTGACTGGGTGGTGCGATTGAATTAGCTTCAGCCTCAGGCTCAGTTCGAATATTTAAGCCAATAAATTCAGTATGCTTAGGCTTCCATTCAATACCAAACTGCCCCGAAAGATGAGGGTAAAATAATTGTCTTTTTTCAAAAAAATAGCCAAAATCAGCTATATTACCTTTGGAGATAAGGCGATTAAAATTACCCCACTCTCCCTCTAACCATAATTGAAAAACATGTGCTTTTCCTGAAATTAAAATATCTTTGAAAAAGAACTGCAAGTCGGACAAATCAATTTTTTCCCCTGATATATAAAGTTGACTTTTATCCTGTTTTCCCGACTCTACAATTTTCAAACCAAACTGAAAAGGCGCGTTTTTCTTTTTTAATCGCCCCTTGACATCTAATATAAAACTTTTATCTTTATTTAAAATTATTATATCAGTATGCTCACTTTCAAAAACCTGATTAAGCTGATTTCCTATGATCAAATAACTGTCGATTAACTCAACTTGTTTAATAGAAACGCTATTACTTGAAGATTCTTGATTAAATAAAATAGGATATTCAGCTAATTTTTCTAAATAAATTTTATCTTCACGATATTGAGCCTTCAACATCGCTTTTTTAAACAGAATTTTTTTAATGTTTATATTATTATTTTTGAGCCACTCGATCCAATCAAACTCAACGGTAACCTTTTCAACTCGATTTTCATAAAGCGTAACATCATGAATCACTAAAGTAGGGGAAAAGCCCGAAAACCCCCAGTCTATTGATTTAAATTGCACTGGCACACTAAGTGATTTCAGAACCTCTGATTTAACTTCATCGGCACTAATAAAAAAAGGCAATATAAAATAAAGCAAAGAACTGAGTAGGGCTATCAATATAACCACACTACCGATTAGCCTATAACAAACTAAACCAAACTTAAGTAGCGCCCTGTTCATTTTAATACCACATGATACTGTTCTGGCTGATATCTTTGCTCAATCTGAAATTGAATAGGACAATTTAATATTTGCTCTAACGACGTTAACAATACGTGATCTTGTTTAAGCATTTTGTTGGCAATCGATTCATGGCATAAAATAAGATAACCACTTGCAGAAAAATCACTGTGCGCCTTAATCAGCTCACGATAAATCTCTAAACAAATCGTGTCTATCGATTTAACGAACCCCGTTCCATTACAAACAGGGCAGTCATCACACATCTGCTGCTTTAAACTTTCTCTTACTCTTTTTCGAGTGAGCTCAACTAGTCCTAATGGAGAAAAAGAGCCAATTTTATATTTTCCGCCAGACAGGTTCATTGATTTCTCAAGTTCCGCCATCACTTCATTTTTATGTTCTTCTTCTTCCATATCGATAAAATCGATAACAATAATCCCCCCAATATTTCTTAATCTAAGTTGTCTCGCAATCTGTGTTGCTGCCTCTACGTTTGTTTTAAAAGCAGTTTCTTCTAAATTATGCGTACCTACAAATCCACCTGTGTTAATATCAATAGTCGTCAACGCTTCGGTTTGATCTATAATTAAGTACCCACCTGACTTTAGGTGCACTTTTTTGTTTAACGCTTTTTGTATTTCTGATTCAGCATGATACAACTCAAACAGCGGGCGGTTTTCTATATGCAGTTCTATTTTAGAAAAAAGCATTGGTACAAATTTTTCAGAAAATTTCTGTAATTTTTTAAATCCTTCAAGAGAATCAATTTTAATTGACCTCGTTTCTGTATTCGCAAAATCACGAATACTTTTGAGCATTAAAGAACAATCTTCATAAATTAACGAGCCCACTTTTGCACTTTTTATGTCAAGTGCTACTTCTTGCCACAAGGTTTCAATATATTTTTTTTCTGCGATTAACACCGCCTCTTCTACACCTTCTGCAGCAGTTCGAATAATAAAGCCTTTGCCACCCTGATCGCCTAAAATTTTCTTTAATCTTTCTCGTTCCAATGGATCCGTTATTTTTAGGGCAATATTAATCTTTTCTTCAAAAGGTAAATACACTAAATATCGTGAGGGCAAAGATAATTTTGTGGTCACCCTTGCCCCTTTCGTGCCCATTTCGTCTTTAAACACTTGAACGCAAATCAACTGCCCTACTGTAAGCAGCTTTTCTATGCTAGGCATGGGTATAATAGGTGTAGGTGTAGACACAAGCTCTGATTCTTGCGTTTGTACTTGTGCTTGTGCTACTTCTTGATCAGGATTATAAATATCTGAGCTATGCAAAAAAACGGTTTTATTTAAACCAATATCAATAAATGCTGCCTGCATACCAGGCAAAACACGCACGACTTTTCCCTGATAAATATTGCCGACTTTTCCTTTTTTACTCTCTCTCTCTATATGGCATTCTTGAACTAACCCATGCTCGATAATAACCACTCGCGTTTCAGCGGGGCTAACATTAATTAAAATTTCTTCGGATGACATGTTTATTTCTAATGACCTATTTTATTTTTTTATTTTATTTTATTTATTTATTTATCTATCTATCTAGTATTTTTGAAATAGCCACTTTTTTCTGTATAGATCGCGACAATATAAGCCAAATAAAAATCGTGGATAAGCCACTTAACCAAAAGTTTAAGGTAACAGGCGGAAAGCCTATCCAATATTGTATCCAAAATAAAACCAATAAAATCATTTCTAACAGTAATAAAACAATGACCGCTTGCTGAAATAAAGATAACATCGATAATCGTCTTTGAAAGACAATCGCCACATAACAGGCTAACGCAAAGGCAATGCCCTGCTCCCCTAATAATGTACCCAATAAGATATCGGCCCATAATCCCACTAACCAGGCAATCCCCACACCGATATAACCAGGAAAATAAATCACCCATAACAGTAATACCATGGGTAACCATAAAGGCTTTAATGCTTTCATATACAACGGCAAGGGTATCACCGTCAATAAACTTGCTAGCAACAATGCCATGATTAAATAAACACTGTTTCGCATGATTTTATGGTGATAAAGACTCATCCTGGTTGCTCCAAAGGCCAAATTAGCAATACCTGCCTAGAAGCATTAAGTGCCGCAGAAGGCCTTATCTTGATATGACCAAAAGGCTTGCCAGGATCAAATTGAATAGAAATAATGCGCCCAACTGGATAGCCTGCAGGAAACTGCCCCCCCAACCCTGAAGTAACCAGTTTATCTCCTACTTTAAAATCTTGGGTGTCTGTCACGTGTAAAAGCTGCATTTTAGTCGATATGCCTGTGCCTTTTACAATGCTTCTTAAGCCATTTCTTAAGTTAAAAACAGGAATGGCATGTTTGGCATCGGTAATTAATAACACTTCACTGGAATTTTCAAGCGGTTCTATCACCCTACCCATCACGCCATTTGCATCCATGACAGGCTGGCCTTTATAAATACCCTGGTTTTTTCCCTTGTTGATTAAAATACGATGAGAAAAAGGATTGACCTCTACATTTAATAAACGCGCCACTTGTGTTTTTTCTGTCAACAAAGGCAAAATATCTAATAATTTTCTTAGCTCAATATTTTCATTTTGTAAAGTTTGAAATCTTTGAAGTTTTGATTTTAGCTGTAAGTTGACTAACCTTAATTCTTTTGACTCATTTAATAAACTCTGCTTAGAAGATAAAAAAAATTGAAAAGATTCAGTTAACTCTACTGGTAAGTCTGCTAAAAAATAAAACGGACTCGCTATCCAGCTCATTTTTTCTCGATAAGAAATACTGCCTGTAGCTTGCATATTTTGATAATAAATTAAAAGCCAGGAAACTAAAAAAAATATAATTAATTTTAGCCCCCCTGCACTTTTAGGTAAGTATATAAATGAAATATGAGCCCCCTTGTGCTATGGCTATTCATATGGCTATTCAGTCGTCAATAAATCCCCACGGTGCTCATCCATCATTTCAAGCGCCCTACCACCGCCTCTTGCCACACAAGTGAGGGGATCTTCAGCAATCACAACCGGCAATCCTGTTTCTTCCATCAAAAGCTTATCTATGTCTCTCAGAAGCGCACCCCCACCTGTTAAGACTAAGCCCTGTTCTGCTATATCTCCCGCTAATTCAGGCGGTACTTGCTCTAAAGCTGCTCTAACTGCCCCGACAATGCCGGCTAAAGGCTCTTGAAAAGACTCTAGAATTTCATTGCTATTTAAAGTAAAGCTTCTAGGTATCCCTTCAGCAAGGTTTCTACCTCTTACTTCGATTTCTAGCACTTCATTGCCAGGATAGGCACTGCCAATTTCGACTTTGATGCGTTCTGCCGTGGCTTCCCCAATTAAGCTGCCATAATTCCGACGTACGTAACTAATAATCGCTTCATCAAATCTGTCTCCCCCTACCCGAACAGAAGCCGAATAAACAATCCCTGATAAAGAAATAATAGCAACCTCTGTTGTTCCCCCCCCAATATCTACCACCATGGAGCCACTGGCCTCTTCAACCGGTAAGCCTGCGCCAATGGCTGCGGCCATAGGCTCTTCTATTAGGTAAACCTCTCTCGCTCCGGCGCCAAGTGCAGACTCTCGTATAGCACGACGTTCTACTTGCGTTGAACCACAGGGCACACAAATCAGCACTCTAGGGCTGGGTCTGAAAAAGCTATTTTCATGAACCTGATGAATAAAATCTTGAAGCATTTTTTCTGTGACGCGGTAATCTGCTATCACGCCATCTTTTAGGGGGCGAATGGTGACAATATTGCTAGGCGTCCGACCTAACATTTTTTTGGCTTTCACCCCTACTGCTGCAATTTGTTTATGCCCATTCGGCCCCTCTTGGCGAATGGCGACAACAGAAGGCTCATTGAGTACCACCCCCTTGCCTCGAACATAGATTAAGGTATTTGCCGTACCAAGATCGATAGATAAATCATTTGAAAATAAACCACGCAGCGCTTTAAACATGCCAAACAAACTCACTTAACAAATTATACTTAAACCTAAAGTATAACAGTATTACAATATCTGATGTTTTGGGCAAGGCACCTGATGTGATACAGTATTCAGCCAGATAATTAGGGGAAAAGTCATGTCTTTGTCATCTGAAGAACTTAAAAAGATATCGCATTTAGCACGCTTACATATTGATGAGCGTGAGATCCCAGCTTATATAAACCACCTTTCTAGCATACTTACTTTTGTTGAACACATTACCCAGGCTGACACAGAGAATATCTCCCCTATGTCACATCCGCTCGAAGGTATGGTTCAGCGTTTACGCGAAGATGCGGTCACAGAAATCATTAACCGAGATAAATTTCAAGCCCTTTCTCCACAACATGAAGCGGGCCTATATTTAGTCCCCCTTGTTATCAATGATAAAGATAATAAAGATGATAAATAAGAGAAAAAAATATGCACCACCTTACGATTCGTCAAATTATTGATGGCCTAAACCAAAAAGCCTTTTCTAGCCAAGAAATTGTGCTTCATTATTTAAATCGCATTAACAAATACGATACGCAACTCAATAGCTTTATTACACGCACCCCTGAGCTGGCTTTACAACAAGCTGCTGAAGCAGATATACGCCGAGAAAAAAGCGACCCTCCCCTGCTATTAGGCGTTCCCATTGCGCAAAAAGACATTTTTTGCACAGAGGGCATAAAAACCACCTGTGGGTCCAAAATGCTCGAGCATTTTATTGCGCCTTATAGTGCGACGGTTGTGCATAACATGAATAAAGCCGGGGTTGTGTTATTAGGCAAAACAAATATGGACGAATTTGCCATGGGATCGTCTAACGAAACCTCTTACTATGGCCCTGTGAAAAATCCTTGGAATACGCAAACAGTACCAGGCGGATCATCCGGTGGATCGGCTGCTGCGGTGGCCGCAAAATTAGTGCCAGGTGCCACGGGTACCGATACAGGCGGATCGATTCGGCAACCGGCTGCTTTATGTGGCATCACTGGCCTTAAGCCTACTTATGGCCTGGTCTCACGATATGGCATGATTGCCTTTGCTTCTAGCCTTGATCAAGCCGGCCCCATGGCGCAAACTGCTGAAGATTGTGGGCTACTTCTGCAATCTATGGCTGGATTTGACCCCCTAGACTCTACCAGTATAGAAAAACCCTTGCCCTATTTTAATGCTGAACTCACCCATTCTCTAAAAGGCAAAACATTTGGGCTACCTAAAGAATTTTTTCAAGCCGGATTAGACCCCAGCATTGCGAAAATTATTGATGAGGCCATTCAGGTATTTAAACAATTAGGGGTGAATTTTAAAGAAATAAGCTTGCCGAATTTGGTTCATTCCGTGCCGGTTTATTATGTCGTTGCTCCAGCTGAATGCTCTTCTAATTTATCTCGTTATGATGGCGTACGATTTGGTCATCGCTCCGATAAAGCCACTGATTTAGAATCTTTATATAAACTTTCACGTGCTGAAGGTTTTGGCTCAGAAGTTAAACGTCGCATCATGATTGGCACCTATGCTTTGTCCTCAGGTTACTATGATGCCTATTATCTTAAAGCACAAAAATTAAGGGCTAAAATTGCGCAAGATTTTACTTTGGCCTTTAAAGAAGTCGACCTTATTCTCAGTCCAACGGCCCCCACCACGGCTTTTAATCTGGGTGAAAAATCGACGGATCCCTTGGCGATGTATTTACAAGATATTTATACAATTGCGGTCAACTTGGCTGGCCTTGCCGCCATTAGCCTGCCTGCTGGATTTGTGAACAATATGCCTATTGGGGTGCAATTAATTGGCCGCCATTTTAGTGAATGTGCCTTATTAAATGCAGGACATCAATTTCAATTACAAACCAACCATCACCAAAAAACACCTTTTGGCTTCGAATAAGTGAGTAAAACATGACAGACCTAATACAGCAAGCTGAAACAGAATGGGAAACCGTCATTGGCTTAGAAGTCCATGTTCAATTATTAACGCAATCTAAAATATTTTCAGGTGCTTCCACCCGTTTTGGCGCCGAACCCAATAGCCAAGCCTGTGCCTTAGATTTGGGCTTACCTGGAACCTTACCCGTACTAAATAAAGAAGCGTTAAATATGGCCATTAAATTTGGCTTAAGTACGGATGCTTATATTTCGCCTGTCTCAGTTTTTTCACGAAAAAATTATTTCTATCCAGATTTACCTAAAGGCTATCAAATCAGTCAATTTGATAAGCCTACCATTGGCAAAGGCCATCTCGATATAGAATTCAAAAGTCATACTGGAAATACAGGAAATACAGAAAATACAAATGAATTAATTAAAAAACGTATCGGCATTACCCGCGCCCATCTTGAAGAAGATGCGGGGAAATCCTTGCATGAAAACTTCCACAATTTATCGGGAATAGATTTAAATCGAGCGGGTACGCCTTTATTAGAAATTGTTTCTGAACCCGATATGCGCTCTGCAAAAGAAGCAGTAGCCTATCTTAAAAAGCTACATGCGCTAGTTTGTTATTTAGGCATTTGTGATGGCAACATGCAAGAAGGTTCATTTCGATGTGATGCCAATGTCTCTGTAAGGCCAAAAGGCAGCACCACTTTGGGCACGCGCACTGAAACTAAAAATGTTAATTCATTTAAATTTGTTGAACAAGCCATTAATTATGAAGTAAGCAGACAAATTCAACTCATCGAATCGGGTGGAACCGTACGTCAACAAACCCGATTGTTTGATCCGGCCAAACAAGAAACGCGTCCCATGAGAGACAAAGAAGAAGCCAATGATTATCGTTATTTCCCTGATCCCGATCTTTTGCCGGTGATGATTACTTTAGAGCACATTGAAAAAATTAAAGCGACTATGCCAGAATTACCTCAAGCAAAATGTGATAGATTTGTTCAAACTTATGGTTTATCGGTGTACGATGCCCAAAGTTTAACGGCTGAAAAAGCCCTTGCTGATTATTTTGAACAAGCGCTTAGTGCCATGACCACACCCGATCCTAAATTAATGACCAATTGGGTAATGGGCGAGTTAAGTGCTGTTTTAAATAAAGAAAACTTATCGATTAGCCAAGCATTACTTTCCCCTCAACTATTCGCTGGGCTTGTTAATCGCATTGTAGATAATACTATTTCAGGAAAAATTGCCAAAGTGGTTTTTGAGCATATGTGGGCATCCAAAGGCCAACAGGCTGCTGACCAAATTATCGAAGAAAAAGGCCTAAAGCAAGTAACCGATAGCAGCTCTATCACGAAAATAATCGATGAGGTTATTTTAGCCAATCTTGAGAAATTTAAAGAGTTACAATCTGGAAAAGAAAAATTGTTTGGATTTTTTGTTGGTCAAATTATGAAGCTATCCAAGGGGCAAGCAAACCCTCAACAAGTCAATGAAATACTACAGGCTAAAATAAAACAGAACGAATAACCGATATTAATTACACCTAAATTTTAGTTAAAAAGAGTAGTTGCAAGCGCTTTTCGAGGTAATCCAGCGGCGGCTGGCTCTGAATCTATGCTTGCTGCTGCTGGCGCCGCTAACGCGGCTGTTCTCAGCTTAGTAAACAAGATAGTATAAATTGGGCTAATGTGAATAGAGGCATTATTTTTTGATGGTACAAGAAGATAGTCTATTACTTTTTTCTGTAAAACAACAGGCATCTCAAAAAAACCGCGCTGATCACTTTGTGGCATTTGTCTGATTTGTGCTTTAGAAAAAAGGCAGATCAATAAATTATGGATACGGGATTGATTAAAATCTTGTATGATTTCACCTATGTTAGCTATTTGGCTTTCTGCTGGCCTTATTGCCCCCGCTGCTAACAAACAAAAAGCCGCTTCACGACGATTATTTGAAAAAGCCAACATAAGTGCTGTGTTTTTATATACATTGCAGCTGTTTATTTCGGCTTTAGCACGAATCAATAAATCCACGATTTCTACATGGCCCTCTCGAGCTGCGTACATGAGCGCCGTCATTTTTAAGCTTTTTTCCGCTAAGTTCAGATCCGCACTCTGCGCTATTAAGGCCTTTACTTTGGCGACATCTCCTTTTTGAGCGGCTAACATGAGTTGGGTATAGCCATACCTGTTTATATTATTTATATTATTAAAAAAAGCAAACATTTTTATCTTAACCCTAAAGCTTAAGCTTAATAACATAACAAAATGACTGGCCAATGACTAGCCTTTTAGGTGTAAATTCGATAGCATGCGCAAGAATAGATTAATATTGACTCGGAGAAAGTAATTTAAATGGCTGCTAAAGAAGACCAAATTGAAATGGAAGGCACGGTAATCGACTCATTACCAAATACAACCTTTAGGGTTGAGCTAGACAACAAACATGTTGTAAATGCCCATATTTCAGGAAAAATGCGTAAAAATTACATTCGAATTTTAACCGGAGACAGAGTAACCGTCCAAATGACGCCCTATGACCTATCAAAAGGTAGAATTATTTTCAGAAATCGGGACAAAGACAGCGGCCCTAGAAAAACAGTTGAAGAAAGCTAAAATTACGCTTAAATTAGGCTTAAATTAGTCTTAAATTAACTCATGTACTTTTAAGCAAATTTTATTGTTTTCAACTGTAACATAAACACTACCCCCTTCGCTGAGTTTGCCAAACAGTAATTCATCCGCAAGGGGCTTCTTAAGTTCTTCTTGAATAATTCTGGCCATGGGCCTTGCGCCCATTTTTTTGTCGTAGCCATGTTGAGCCAGCCACTTTTTGGCTTCATTATCTATAATAAACTCAACCGATTTTTCTGTGAGTCTATGCTGAAGCTCTTCTATAAACTTATCGACGACTTTATCGACCACTTCAGGTGATAGGCTCTCAAACTGTATAATCGTATCTAAGCGATTACGAAACTCTGGCGTAAACATTTTTTTCAAACTTTCCATGCCATCGGAAGCATGATCTTGTTCGGTAAAGCCCATAGAGGCTCTATTCATTTGCTGTGCCCCAGAATTGGTGGTCATGACTAATATTACGTGTCTAAAATCGGCTTTACGACCATTGGTATCTGTCAAGGTCCCATGATCCATCACTTGAAGTAATAAATTAAAGACATCTGGGTGCGCTTTTTCAATTTCATCTAATAATACAATAGCATGTGGGGTTTTGTTAACCGCCTCGGTTAATAAGCCACCATGATCATAACCCACATAACCTGGGGGAGCACCAATTAAACGCGATACCGTATGCGACTCCATGTATTCTGACATATCAAAACGAATGAGTTCAACGCCCATGCTTTTAGCTAATTGACGGGTAATTTCAGTTTTACCTACCCCTGTTGGGCCCGCAAAAAGAAAACAGCCCACTGGTTTTTCTGGATCGCTTAGTCCAGAACGACCTGTTTTAACAGCCGAAACTAAGGCTTGTATGGCTTTGTCTTGGCCATATACTTTTTTTAATAATTCTTTTTCTAAATTTTGTAATAAAGTTTTATCAGAGCTCGATACGCTTTTAGACGGTATTCTGGCCATTTTGGCTATAATCTGTTCTACTTCTTTTACGCCCACAATTTTTCGACGTTTGTTTGGGGCAAATAATCGTTGATATGCACCCGCTTCATCGACCACATCAATGGCTTTATCAGGCAAAAACCTATCTGAAATATATCTTGAACTCAATTCAGCTGCTGCTTTTAAAGCAGAATGGGTATATTTAATATGATGATGTAATTCAAAATGGGGTTTTAAGCCCTCGAGTATTTTAACCGTTTCAGGAATACTGGGTTCGCGTACATCAATTTTTTGAAAACGTCTGGCTAGCGCCCTGTCTTTTTCAAAAATACCCCGGTACTCTTGATAAGTTGTAGATCCAACACATCTTAGTTCACCGGAGGCTAACATAGGCTTAATTAAATTAGAAGCATCCATTACCCCGCCAGATGCTGCGCCCGCACCAATAATGGTATGAATTTCATCGATAAATAAAATAGCGCCACTGTCTTTTTTAAGATAATGTAACAAAGCTTTAAGCCTTTTTTCAAAATCCCCTCGATATTTCGTGCCCGCCAATAACGACCCTAAATCTAAAGCGTATACTGTACAATGCTCGAGTGCATCGGGCACATTGCCCTCTACAATTAATTTGGCTAAGCCTTCTGCAATGGCGGTTTTTCCTACCCCAGCCTCTCCCACATAAAGGGGATTGTTTTTACGACGGCGACATAATACTTGTATGGTCCGCTCTATTTCTTGCTCTCGGCCGATAAGTGAGTCTATCTTGCCCTTTTTGGCCATCAGGTTTAAATTCACCGCATAGGCCTCTAGAGGGCTCTTAGCGTTACCCTCCTGGGTAGATTCCGAGTCAATTTGCTGTTCAATATCCGGATCTTCTTGATCTCTTGCTTCTTCAATTTTAGAAATACCATGGGACATATAATTAACGACGTCTAATCGAGTGATGTTTTCTTGCTTTAAAAAGTAAACTGCTTGGCTTTCTTGTTCACTAAAAATGGCGGCTAACACATTGGCGCCACTCACTTCGTGTTTGCCTGCAGATTGAACGTGAAAAACGGCTCGTTGCAATACGCGTTGGAAACCTAAAGTAGGTTGGGTTTCTCTGTTGATATCATGGCCTGAAATCACAGGCGTTGTTTCATCTACGAAGGTTCGAAGATCCTGCTTTAATCTATCTACATCTGCGCCACAAGATCGTAAAACCGAGCTAGCAGCCATATTTTCTAACAAAGCTAACAATAAATGCTCTACGGTCATAAATTCATGACGTTTATCACGAGCTTCTTTGAAAGCTAAGTTGAGCGTCATTTCTAGCTCTTTACTTAACATAAAGTATCCTCCTAGGCATCATAAAAAAAACAAGTCAATTAAAAAACTTTAAATTCTTTCAAAAGTACACAATAAGGGATGTGCATTTTGCCTAGCAAAATTATTGACTAGGGCTACTTTCGTTTCTGCAATATCTCTTGTGAATACGCCACACACCGCCCTGCCTTGATAATGCACTTTCAGCATAGTGGCCACCGCCTGTTCTGTCTTCATGTTAAAAAACACACTTAAGACAGTTACCACAAAATCCATTGGGGTAAAATCGTCATTTAAAACTATAACCTGATAAAGAGAGGGCCGCTTCAGCTTAGGCTTGGCTTGCGCTGTCTTCAGGTTTGTTATTCGTTCAACCTGCTTACCCATATCTTAATCTTAGCCAACAAATGGCTCTCCTGCCCTATCTAATAATCCATTAGGCTTATAAGCCATTTTCTCATATAAAAATAATACAATAAAGCTAATTAACTTAAATCAAAATAAAATAAATATTTAAGCGCTTTTACGCTCAAAAAGCTTGACTAAAATGCGTTTATGTACAACAGTTGTGCTCAATGCTAAATACATTTTTAGCAGAGTAAGTTAGTATTAAAATTATGACGTAAAAGGATTTCTAACTATGGCAACGGGGATAGTAAAATGGTTTAACAGTGCAAAAGGTTACGGCTTTGTCTGTCCAGATGGTGGTGGACAAGATGTATTTGCACATTTTTCTTCTATTGTCATGGATGGCTATAAAAGTCTCAAAGCCGGTCAAAGCGTGAACTTTGAAATTCAAGAGGGCCCCAAGGGTCTTCATGCAATTGATATTAGCGCCCGATCTGAGCCTGAATCTGAATCTGAGCCTGAGTCTGAAACAGAATCTATTGCTATCGAGCAGACTGTGATAAAAAGCAGTATAACCGAAAGCAAAGTTCAGTTTGAAGAAGAAATGATTTAATATCCTATTAAATCTAAATAACCAGTTTTGGTCTTCCCCAAAACTGGTTATATATTTTACATATTATTAATAATAGCTTCACCAAAGGCACTGCAACTCAGTAACGTTGCCCCTGGCATCAATCTTTCAAAATCGTAAGTGACGGTTTTAGCCGCAATCGCCTTTTCTATGCCTTTAATAATTAACCCTGCGGCTTCATCCCAGCCTATATGTCTTAACATCATTTCAGCCGATAATATCAACGATCCGGGATTCACTTTGTTTTGACCTGCATATTTAGGTGCCGTGCCATGGGTTGCTTCAAATAAAGCAATGCTTTCTCCCATATTTGCACCTGGGGCAATGCCTATTCCCCCTACTTGGGCGGCCAAAGCATCTGACACATAATCGCCATTTAAATTTAAAGTCGCAATCACGCTATATTCTTTAGGTCTGAGCAAAATTTGTTGTAAAAACGCATCGGCAATCACGTCTTTTATCACAATTTTTTGACCCGTTTTAGGGTTGATAATAGTTTGCCAAGGGCCACCGTCAATATCTTGCCCCCCAAATTCAGTTTTAGCCAGTTGATAACCCCAGTCTTTAAAAGCGCCCTCGGTAAATTTCATAATATTGCCTTTATGCACGAGCGTAACCGAGTCGCGGTTATGATCAATGGCATATTGAAAGGCACGCCGAATCAATCGTTCAGAGCCTGCTTTTGAAACGGGTTTAATGCCAATGCCACAGTATTCTGGAAAACGAATTGAAGTGACATCTAAGTCGTTGATTAAAAATTGAATTAATTTTTTGGCTTTGGGGCTATCGGCTTGCCATTCAATGCCTGCATAAATATCTTCGGCATTTTCTCTAAAAATCACCATATTGGTGTGCTCTGGGTTTTTCAGTGGGCTTGGGGTACCTGTAAAATAACGAACGGGTCGTAAACATACATACAAGTCAAGTAGCTGTCTTAACGCTACATTCAAAGAACGAATGCCTCCGCCCACAGGAGTAGTCAGCGGGCCTTTAATGGCAACTAAATACTCTTTTAGGGCAGTTAAGGTTTCAGTCGGTAACCACTGATCTGGGCCATATATTTTAGTGGATTTTTCACCGCAATAAATTTCCATCCAAGCTATTTGTTTTTTGCCAGAATAAGCTTGTTTGACAGCTGAATCAACTACTTTAATCATAACAGGGGTAATATCAGCGCCTATGCCATCGCCTTGTATAAACGGAATAATAGGGTGATTTGGTATAGTCAGCTGTCCCTTTTCATCTATTGTAATTTTGGATCCCTGGCTTGGTACCACAATTTTCTGATATCCCATAAAGCAGCTCCTGACTAATTATTATATACATTTCCTTTGAGTCTTAGGCCAGTTTAGCCTAAATTTATGGTAAAATCACCGCCATGAAGTCTAATTTACCTAATCAACCCATTTTTCAACCCATGTTGCCCAGCTTAATGCATCACAAGCCAAGGGTTATCGTTGGCCTTTCCGGTGGGGTCGACTCGGCTGTTGCTGCCCTGCTCTTAATCCAATCTGGGTTATATCAGGTCGAGGCGCTCTTTATGAAAAACTGGGAAGAAGAAGAAAACGAATTAGGCTATTGCCCTGCCGAAGAAGATCTCAAAGTGGCCAAACAAGTGGCCAAACAATTAAATATTCCCTTACATACGGCTAATTTTTCACCCGAATATTGGCAACAGGTTTTTCAACATTTTTTGGCAGAATATCAAACTGGCCGTACCCCTAACCCCGATGTTTTATGTAACAAAGAAATTAAATTTTCTGTGTTTCTGGATTATGCTCAAAAATTAGGGGCCGATTTTATTGCAACCGGTCATTATGCCCAAATTATTTATGACTCAAATCCTGCTCACACCCAATTATTACAAGCAGTCGATTCCAGTAAAGATCAAACCTATTTTTTACATCAAGTCAAAAGCGAACAGCTGGCTAAAAGTTTATTCCCTATTGGACATTTACTTAAAAAAGAAGTTCGAAAAATCGCTGAATCTGCCGGCTTATCTAATTATGAACGCAAAGACAGCACCGGTATTTGTTTTATAGGCGAACGTAAATTTTCGCATTTTTTATCTGAATTTTTGGTTGCCCAACCTGGCCCCATCGAAACACCTGAAGGAAAATATTTAGGGCAGCATAATGGCCTAATGTACTATACGCTCGGACAACGAAACGGCCTGCAACTAGGGGGGCAAAAAAATCACCCCGAGCTGCCTTGGTATGTTGTGGCCAAATTGCTGTCCAGCCATAAATTAATTGTCGCTCAAGGACAAGACCATCCTTGGCATTTTTCGAGCCAAATTCATCTTGATGCCGTTCATTGGATAACCCCTAATGGCCTTTCTCAAGCACAAGAGCATCAAAAGCTCACCGCCAAAATTCGTTATCGTCAAAGCCCTCAAGCTTGTCAAATTCTGACTCAACATACCACTGCCTTTTCAGAACCGCAGCGTGCTGCGACACCAGGGCAATATTTGGTATTTTACAATCATCTGGGCATATGCTTGGGTGGTGGGAAAATTACTGATACCGATTCATTAGGAGGCTTAAAGCCTTAATCTTATTATTATTTATTATTTATTTATTATTAAGCAGGTGAGATTTATTCTATGGAACATCAATTATATGCCATTTCCCCTATAGATGGCCGCTATCATGAAAAAACTGCCCCCTTACAAGCCTATTTTAGTGAATATGCGCTTATTAAATATCGCGTAAAAGTAGAATTAAAATGGTTACTGGCCTTAGGCAAAGAATCGGGCATTACGGAACTAACCGCTTTTACCCCTGCTCAAGAAGCCGCTTTTGAAGCCTTAATTCAACATTTTTCGATAACCGATGCCATGGCCGTTAAACAATTAGAATCGGTCACCAATCATGATGTCAAAGCCGTTGAATATTTTCTTAAAAAACACATCAGTAAGTTATTACCAGACAATAGCAACAAACTTGAATTTATTCATTTTGCCTGTACCTCTGAAGACATCAATAATTTAGCCTATGGCTTAATGCTCAAAGAAGGCACCCAAGCGGTGTTAATTCCTGAGCTCGACCGTATCTTATTCTTTTTAAAAAGCATGGCAAAAGAATTTTCCCACGTTGCGATGCTCGCCAGAACCCATGGCCAGCCTGCCTCCCCCACGACACTAGGAAAAGAATTTGCCAATTTTTATGCTCGACTCTCCGAACAAGTAAATTTACTCAAAGATTTTACTTACTCTGGTAAAATTAATGGCGCAGTGGGTAATTTTAATGCCCATCAACTCAGCTACCCTGAAGTAGATTGGATTCAGTTCAGTCAAGATTTTATTAAAGCATTAGGCTTAAAGCCCCATATGTATACCACCCAAATCGAACCCAATGATAGCTTAGCCATGTATTGTCATACGCTATCTCGTATTAATATTATTTTACTGGGTTTATGCCAAGATTTATGGGGGTATAACTCTTTAGGCTATTTCAAGCTAAAATCTGTTGCTACCGAAGTAGGGTCTTCTACTATGCCTCATAAAGTCAATCCTATTGATTTTGAAAATGCAGAGGGCAATTTAGGCTTAGCCAATGCTATGTTGCATCATCTTGCTTCTAAAATGCCAGTTTCTCGTTTTCAACGTGACTTATCTGGCTCTACGGTGATTCGAAACATTGGGGTAGGTTTGGCCAATGGCTTTTTAGCCTATTTGGGTATTTTAAAAGGCTTTAATAAACTCGATGTGAATCTTGAGCTTATTTCCGATGATTTAAATCAACATGTCGAAGTGATTACAGAAGGCATTCAAACCATGATGCGTCGTTATGGCGTGCCAGAACCTTATGAAAAATTAAAGCTTCTTTCACGCGGTAAAAAATTAGATTTACCCATGCTAAAAGCCTTTATTTTAACCTTAGAATTGCCTGAAGAAATTAAGCAAAATATGCTGCGCATTTTACCAGAAAATTACATCGGCCTTGCGGCCAAATTGGCCCAAGAGGTAACATAATATAATTTAATTTAATTTAATTTAAATATAAAATAGCCCCATTTTTTCGTTCTATACTATGATTTAAAAGCAAAACATAGCATATGCATAGGACGAAAAATGGCTAACTGTAAGATTAACCGCTGTTTTTATTTGGGCTATTTTTTTCTCCTGTCTTTTTGCTTCAGTGGCTATTTTTCTATTGCTCAAGCAGATACCGATATCATTCATTTGAAAAACCGCACCCCAGAAGAACTCTTGCCTATTTTGAGTCCTTTTGTTGAAAAAGGGGGCATTATTCACTCTTTTCAAAATCAAATTATTCTTCAAGCGAGTGCAGAAAATTTAGCCCAAATAAAAAAAATGCTACTTGAATTAGATAAACCCGCTGAAAAATTATTATTATCTGTCTCTCAAGCTAAAAATGCCCCCCGTGAACAATTTAGCGTAGACATTCATGGCAAGGTGCTATTTGGACAAGAGGCCTTTTCTTTAAATAGCCAGATAAGCAGCACCAATCAAAGCTTACGACAAGAAAATCAAAATTTTAATCATATTCAAGTTCTTTCTGGGCATACCGCGACCATTTTATCGGGAAAAACCGTGGCTTTAATTAACAATCGAGGTGCTTTACAAAATCAAGGCACTGCCAATCTAACTCAAACACAAAACAATCAATCTCAAAATTATACGATTCCAAGCGATAACCCTGCCACGATTGCCAACACCAGCATACCCAGCCTCAATACGAATTTAATCACTATTGCCCTACCACCCGTAGCGGGTGCAGCACCCTTGCCTTCTTCTGATGTCACCCTTCAACCGCTAGTTGGCGGTAATGTGACGCTAGGCAACTCAACCAGTCATAATTCAACCACCGCAGGTTCCCAATATCATACCGGGGCTTACCAAGAACAATATTTATATAATAACTTACAATCTGGCGCGGTGATCACGCCTACTTTATTAGGCAATAATCAAGTTAAATTAGATATTGTCTTGCAAAATGAAGTGCCTGTTGAAAATCAAGATAACAATCTTAATACCAATACGGTTACTAAAGCCATGCAAAAAACCCATACCGTGCTTCAAGTGCCTTTAGGAGAATGGATTTATATTGGTGGGAATCAAATAGATCAGACGCAGCAATCTTTAAGTACCTCCCTGCGCACTGAAAATCGAGAAGAATCGAATATGAGCCTTTGGTTAAGAGTCGATAAAATCGGCGACTAAATTGGCGACTAAATTAGTGTAAAAATAACCAAGTTTTAATCACCGAATCGGGGTTAAGCGAAATGCTTTCAATGCCCTCGGCCATTAACCACTTCGCAAAATCAGGATAATCTGAAGGCCCTTGGCCACAAATGCCAATATATTTACCCCTTTTTTTACATGCCTGAATGGCTCTACTCAATAAAAATTTAACGGCTTCATCTCGCTCATCAAATTGGGCTGCTACGAGGCTTGAGTCTCTGTCTAGGCCTAAAGTAAGCTGCGTCAAATCATTGGATCCAATAGAAAAGCCATCGAAATAATCTAAAAATTGTTCGGCTAAAATGGCATTAGACGGCACTTCACACATCATGATGATTTTTAATCCATCTTGACCACGAACCAAGCCTTGTTTTTCTAATAAGCCTACAACCGCCTCGGCTTCGCTTAACGTTCGAACAAAGGGAACCATGAGCCAAATATTTTTTAAGCCCATGTTATTTCGAACTTGTTTAATTGCCTCAATTTCTAAATTAAAACAAGCTTGAAATTTAGGTGAAATATATCTTGAGGCCCCCCTAAAGCCTAACATAGGATTTTCTTCTTTTGGTTCATAAAGTTGCCCTCCCAATAAATTTGCATATTCATTGGATTTGAAATCTGAAAATCGTATAATCACCGGCTTAGTATAAAAAGCAGCCCCCAACGTTGCTATGCCCTCGGCTAATTTATCGATATAAAACTGTTTAGGAGAAGCATACCCTGCTGCTTTAAGTTCAATCGCTTTTTTAAGTTCTGGATTTAAATGTTGATAATTTAGGCAGGCCTCAGGATGAATGCCTATCATTTGGCTAATAATAAACTCTATTCTTGCTAGCCCTACCCCAAAATTAGGGATTTTTTGAAAATCAAAAGCCCTGTCTGGATTGGCGACATTCATCATGATTTTAAAAGGCAAATTGGGCATATTTCCCACTTGATGTTTTTTAATCTCAAAATCCAGTAAGTTTTTATAAACAAATCCTGTATCCCCTTCCGCGCACGATACCGTAATGGCCTGCCCTGATTGTATCGCCGATGTTGCATTGTCACATCCGATAATAGCCGGGATGCCTAATTCTCTGGCAATAATCGCGGCATGGCAGGTTCTGCCCCCCCGATTAGTGACAATGGCTTTTGCCTTTTTCATCACTGGCTCCCAATCGGGATCGGTCATATCGGTGACGAGCACATCGTTTTCAGTAATTAAATACATATCTGCTGGTGAATGCATGATTTTGGCGGTTCCTTGGCCAATTTTAGTGCCAATGGCTCTGCCTTCACAAAGGATTTCTTTTTTTTCATTTTCTGCATTTTTGGTCAGTTCAAACTGTTCTAATATTTGACCCGATAAAAAATCACCTTGTTGAGAAACTACGGTCTCAGGTCTGGCTTGAAGAATATACAGCTGATTATCTAGCCCATCTTTGGCCCATTCAATATCCATAGGCCGGCCATAATGCTGTTCAATAATTAAGCTTAATTTCGCCAAGGCTTCTATTTCAGCATGGCTTAAAGAAAATTGATTTTGCAAGGCTACATCAACCGATATTTTTTTCACCTGATTAACCTGATCAACCTGATTACTTTCAGCATAAATCATTTTGAGCTTTTTTTTGCCGAGTTTTTTTCGAATAACGCCTGAATCATTCTTTTTTAAACTGGGTTTAAAAACATAAAATTCATCTGGGTTTACCTCCCCCTGAACCAATAACTCTCCTAAGCCATAACTGCTGGTAATAAAAACGACCTGATCAAATCCCGATTCAGTATCTACCGTAAACATTACCCCACTAGAAGCCAAATCGCTTCGGACCATTTGCTGAATGCCCACAGATAAAGCCACGTCTTTATGTGAAAAATTTTGATGGGCTCTATAAGAAATGGCTCTGTCTGTAAATAATGAAGCATAAACTTGCTTAATGGCAACTAATAACGCTTTTTCTCCGCTAATATTTAATAAGGTTTCTTGCTGACCCGCAAAAGAAGCCCCTGGCAAATCTTCTGCTGTTGCAGACGATCGTACGGCAACAGATACATTTTTTTGCCCCGTGCTCTCACACAAGTCTTGATAAAACTGTATTATTTTTTTCTGGAAGTCAGCACTAAATTTGCCTATTAACATATGCTCTCTGATTTTAGCTGCCGTTGATTTAAGCAGGGCTAAATTATTGACATCTAAAGCATCTAATAGCGGATAAATAAGCGTATCTAGATTATTTTCTTGAATAAACAATCTAAAAGCATCGGCCGTTGTGGCAAATCCATTGGGGACTTTGACACCAAGTTTAGTCAAATGCTGGATCATTTCGCCTAAAGAAGCATTTTTTCCGCCGACCTTATTCAGATCATTTATGTTAACTGACGTAAATGGCAGAATATAAGGTTCCATACATTATCCTTGATATAAATCTAAAAAATCTGAAACAGGCAGGGCCTTAAATTTAGCCTCATCCTGAAATAACGCTAAAATATCGCGAACTTTTTTATCCGGAAAAAAACTTAATAAATTTTGTTCAAACTTTTCCAGCAATAAAGGCATGCCTTCTTTTCGACGCCGCGGATGCCCTAAAGGATAATCTACGCGTTCTATATAAGTTTCCCCATGACCCAGCTTGACTATGATTTCATTAGGAATAGCACGTTTACTAGGATCAATATAATCTTTTGAAAAGCTGGGGTTTTCTTTTACTATCATTTTTTTTCTTAATTGATCTATGCGCGGATCCGCTGCCTGCTCATCTAAATAAGAATTTGAATTTAACTCTCCTGTTAGCAAAGCAACCGCAACCATATATTGCAAGCAATGATCTCTGTCTGCATAATTAAACAATTCACCTGTTTTATTAATGATTTGCATCGCAGGTTTTTGGGTATTAATTAATATCGTCTGAATATTATCAATATCTTGTGCTATCTGTTTTTTTATATAATGATGGATTTTTATAGCGCACTCTACGGCAGTTTGGCCGTGAAATTCAGCCGGATAGGCTATTTTAAACAACACATTTTCGATCACATAGCTGCCTAAAGGCTTTGCCAAAGCAATTTCTTTGTGTGCAAACAATACATCTGAAAAACCCCACTTATGCGCTGTTAATGCAGTAGGATACCCCTTTTCACCTTGCAAGGTGAGCAAAGCCAATCGTACCGCTCTGCTGGTGGCATCACCGGCTGCCCAAGATTTTCGACTGCCTGTATTGGGTGCATGTCTATAAGTTCTTAAACTTTGGCCATCTACCCACACTTGAGACAAGGCATCTACAATATTTTGTTTGGTCCCCCCCAATAATTTTGTTGCAAGCGCAACCGAGGCAAGTTTAACCAAAATAACATGATCTAAACCGACTTCATTAAAGCTATGATTTAATGCCAATACCCCTTGAATTTCATAGGCTTTAATCATCGACTCGAGTATAACGTCCATTTTTATGTTTTTATTGGCATAATACGCGCACGCTAATATCGCCCCTAAATTATCAGAAGGATGACCCCACTCAGCAGCCAACCAGGTGTCATTATAATCTAACCATCGAATACAAGTGGTGATATCAAATGCTGCCTTAATAGCATCTAATTTAAAATTTGTACCAGGAATAGGCACGCCATTATCTGTATGGCTATTAGGCACCCATGGGCCTAACAGGTTAACACACGCTGGATGATTTAAAGCTAAAATAGCACACCCTAAACTGTCCATTAATGCATACTTTGCGGTTTCATAAGCCAGATCGCTACTAATTTTATAATTTAAAACATACTCCGCAATTTCTAAATTTAACGACATCGTTTTAGCCTTTTTATTTTCTTTTTGTTATTTTTTCAAATACTTTAGGGGCGGGTCCAATATACTCTGCGGTAGGCCGAATTAATTTATTATTTTCCCTTTGCTCAATAATATGCGCTGCCCACCCTGTGATTCTTGACATCACAAATAAAGGCGTAAAAAAATGTGTGGGAATGCCCATAAAACCATAAGTGCTGGCCGAATAAAAGTCAAGATTGGGAAATAAGCCTTTTTCTCTGTGCATGAGCTCTTCTATTTTTTCAGAAATATGATAAACATTCATGTTGCCACACTCAAATGCCAAAGCTTTGGCTTTAATTTTAATGATATCTGAACGTGGATCTGCTTCGGTATAAACTCTATGTCCAAACCCCATAATCAATTGTTTATGACTCAATTTTTCTAACAAGCCTTCTTCTGCAGATTCTGGGGAGTCAAAGCTATTAATTAAGCGCATGGCTTCTTCATTTGCGCCACCATGTAAAGCACCCCGAAGCGTTCCTATCGCTGTCGTTACTGCAGAATAAAAATCAGACAAAGTCGAGGCACACACTCTTGCTGAAAAAGTAGACGCATTCAATTCATGTTCTGCATATAAAATCAAAGACTGATCTAAGGCTTTAACCCATATTTCTGGTTGCTGAGGGGCTAAATGCAATAAAGTTAAAAAGCATTCTGCTAAACTAGGCGTGTCTATATCTGTTGAAATTCTCAAACCCGATTGATGATAATGATGCCAATACAATAATGCCCCAGGAAAAACAGCCATTAATCTATCTGCAATGTCTTTAGCTTGTCGATTTTTATCTTCTGGCTCTAACGCCCCTAATAAAGAACAAGTGGTTCTAAGTACATCCATGGGGTTGGCACTGGCTGGTATTAATTCTAAAACAGATTGCAACTCAGGTGGCAAGCCTCTTAATGTTATTAATTTTTTTTGATAATTTTTTAACTCGACTTCATTCGGCAATTTGCCATGGATTAATAAATAAGCCACTTCTTCAAAAACACAATTTTGTGCTAAATCATGAATGCTGTACCCTCTATAATGTAAGCCTGTGCCTTCATGGCCAACGGTACAAATGGCGGTTTTTCCCGCCACTACACCTGCCAAGCCCCCAGATTTAAGATTTGCTGTATTACTCATGTTTTCTCCTGTTTTATTTTCTCAAAATCAGCATAATGAATGAATTCATATAAATCTGCACGTGTTTGCATTTTAGGCACCAAATTTTTTTGTGAGCCTGTTTTCAGAATTTCTTGATAGCTTTCAAATGCGGCTTGATTCATCACTCTAAAAACAGACAAAGGATATAAAATTGCCCCCACACCCGCTTGTTTCAACTCATCATATTCAAATATAGGCGTTTTGCCAAACTCTGTGCTATTTGCTAAAACAGGAATACTCAGCTGTTCACTAAAATAGCGGTATGTTTTTAAGTCACTGGCTGCTTCTAAAAAAAGCATATCCGCCCCTGCTGCTTCATAGGCAAAAGCACGCTCTAGTGCCCTTTCTTGCGATTCTATTCCTAAGGCATCTGTTCTGGCGACGATACTTATTTTATCTTTACTGGAGACTTCTCGTATGGCTTCAATTCGAGCCACCATTTCCGTGATAGACACCAATTGCTTGCCTTCTAGATGACCACAGCGCTTAATAAACACCTGATCTTCAATTTGTAAACCAGCTGCCCCTGCCCGCATTAATTCTTTGACTGCCTTTTTGATCGTTAACATACTGCCAAATCCTGTGTCTATATCAACCAATAATGGCAATTGACTCACGGAGGTAATTCTGTTCACCTCTTCTACGATATCTTTTAAGCCAGTCAACGCCAAATCGGGTAAGCCAAAACACCCATTTGCCACCCCTGCTCCGGATAAATATATCGCTTTTACCCCTGCTTTTTCTGCCATGAGGGCGCACAAGGCATTACTCACCCCTATAATCTGAACAGGATGATTTTTATTTGAAAAAATAGCCTTAAAATTAGCATTAACATTAGCTTTATTCATAAATATAACCATTCCCTCCTTGGTGTTTGACTTCATAAAGCCGAGCATCGGCCAAATGAATAAAATTTTCCACACTAAAATTTTTATCTGTTTTTTCTGGATACACCGTAGCGATGCCTATACTTAAAGTCAGAAAATCGCCACGTGGTGCCGCTTCATGTCTTATGGCTATGGCCTGTAAATCGGCTAAAATATTTTTGGCGACGACTATTGCTTCTTCTTTTTTAGTATTCGGCAAGATAACGCCAAATTCTTCTCCCCCATAACGCGCTGCAATATCCCCTACTCTTCTGGCATGCGATTTAAGCATGCATGCGATTTTTTTCAAACACTCATCTCCCTGAAGATGCCCATAAAAATCGTTATATTTTTTAAAGGCATCGATATCTATCATAAATAAAGTAATAGGAAACCCTAATCTTTTACAACGCGCCCATTCATTTTTTAAGGCAAGATCAAAACTACGACGATTAGGAATTTGCGTTAAGCCATCGATATGCGCCTGCTTTTCTAACTCTAAAACGGCTTGATTTAATTTAACTTCTTGATACTTGAGCAAATAATGATTGACATATTCTTTGCGAATGGCATGCTCAATAAAATAACAACCAAATAAAGTTAAGACGCTACCAGAAATATAGAAAAAATTTAATACCAATAATTGATTGCCAGGCAAAATATAAATATACGCATAATAAATATTATAAAATACAAACAAAATACAGGCAGAATAAAATGCCTGCCAAAATTGCATTCTAGCAGAAGTAAAACATAATATTTCTAAAATTAATAAGCCCATGAAATAATAATCATTGGCATCACTTGAAGTTCGACAAACTAATAAAATTAAGGCAAAGCCAATGCTCAACATCATGGCCATCAAAAAAGATTGTTGATATTGCTTAAATTTTTTAACACTGGTCAATAAGCCTAATATCAACAAAATAGGTAAGGGGAAATAATAATGCCATAAATTAAGATAAGATCCCAAAGCGCTATTTTGACCTTGAGACTGAATTTGCATCTGCATCTGCAAATAAACATCTAGATAAGCAAAACAACCAAAAACCAAAAAGCCCGTTAATAAAGCAAGGCGCGATTGTACAAAAAAAGCATGAATATAATATTGCTTAAAATTTTGTTCCAGCTCAGCTGGAAAACTAAGCTTAGAAAAACCTTTATGTTGAACCTCAAGCAACAAGGGCTCTTCTACTAATTCTGGCCCTGAGCCTTGTTCTGAGCCTTGTGCTGTTTTTTTGATCACGTCACCATCCTTGGTTTTTTAAAATTAAAAAAGCTTTTAGCTTATTTTATGCATCCACCAACCCGGTATAGACAATAAAACAATGCCTACAATTAAATAGCTTTCAAAAATCCAAAAGCTTGCTTGATTGGCCAAAAATTTATCGGGTAAAATAAAGCCTAATATAAAACAGCCTATACAAGTTAAAGCCCCCATGCCTGCTAAGCCAAACAACCCGACTTTTCCCCCTGGTATAGTATAGGGTCTTTCTACCTCAGGGTGATTAAATCTTAATTTAATGGCTGAAATAAAAATCAGTCCGTACATCATCATCGCAAACTGTGTGGTAATGGCCGTGACCAGCCAAAAAGCCATTTCAACCGAAGGCATCAGATAAAAAGCAGCCGCTAATATCGTTCCTAATACTGCCTGTGACATTAAAATAGCCACGGGCTGATTGGCTTTATTTTTGTAACTTAACCATTTTGGCCCATGACCTGTTTCTAAAGCATGGTGTAAGCCTTTAGCAGGGCCAATCACCCAAGTATTATTCCCAGCAAAAGACCCCAAAATAGCCAATAAAGCCACGCCTTTAATTGCCCAAGGGATCTTAAATTCTTCGAAAAACACGGTAAATAACTGCATAATGCTTTCAACTAAACTGATTTTAGGTACCACAATGGCCAAAGCCAAGGATCCCACAATGGAAATCAGTAAAATTAACACCGTCGATAATAAAATAGCCTTGGGGTAAACTTTTTTAGGCTGTTCTGTCTCATTGGCATAAAATGCCGACATTTCCATCCCTGCCAAACCCAGTACCACCCCACCAAAAAACACCATATTCCCTAAACTCAAATCCGGCATCCAACTGCCCTCTAATGCCAAATGCATGGGTTTATCTAAAATAACCCAAATCAATCCAAATAAAATAATCAAAATGCCAGGAATCACCGTCCCAAATAAAGCCCCAATAGTCGAAAGCCAAGCAGAGGCTTTCATCCCAAAAAAATTAACAAAAGTTAATAACCAAAAAATACCCACAATAGAAAAAAACATATAATGCGCATTCTGAGCCCAGGTGGGGTCCACCAAATAAGCAATGGTTGCCGCTAAAAAAGTTAAGACCGTTGGAAAAGATGCAATTGAAAACATCCAATTCATCCACTGGGCAAAAAAACCAACCCGCACCCCAAAGGCACGTGCCACCCAGCCATACACCCCAATTGCCTCTGGCCAAGCAGTGGCCAATTCGGCACAAACTAATGCAGTGGGAATAAAAAATAATACCGCCGCCGCCACATAAAAAACAATGCCGGCTAACCCATATTCCACGGTAAAAGCTAAATTACGCAAACTGACGATAGCAGCAACGTTAATAAGCGCTAAAGAAAAAACCCCTAAAAATTTTTTTGATTGCTGCATCTCTATTTAAAACTCTTATACTACATTAATAAAAAAAACTCATTGCTATTCAGTTTTGGCTGATAAATCGAATTGGGCCGGCACAGAGACCGGCCCCTACGGAGCCCTACTTTTTGCTTAAGGGCATTATCATACACAATCTTATTCTTTGTTTTGCCATTTAAACAGCCCAATGCCCAATAAAAAAAACACCAGCGTGCTGCCAGCCAACATCATTATGTGAGGCAATATCTCAGAAAAAGTGGCGCCATATAATGCAATTTGGCGCAAGCCTTCAATAAAATGGGTTGCGGGTAATAAAGACGCGAAGTTTTGCAACCAAGGATGTGTCCCTTCTAAAGAAAACCAAGCACCCGAGCATATTAACATGGGCCAAGAAACCATTTCAATTATCCCGCGGCTGAGTTCTTCGCTGGTCACCCGAGAGCATAACAATAAACCTAAACTAATAAAACTTAAGATGCCAAATATAAAAACCAGACCCAGGCTTATATAATCCAGGCGCTCAGCTAACACAGGTTTTAATAAAATAAAACACCCTAAAATCACCACAGAAGAAGACACAAAAATAATACCTATTCTAGAAACCACTTGTGCGATTAAAAACTGCGATACCGTAATAGGCGTCACTTGTAAGCGTTTTAAATGGCCATTTTTACGATATCGAACAATCACATAGCCAATGCCATATAAACACCCATACATAATATTAATCACCAAAATGCCAATCCCAAACCAATCGACATATCTTACCGGTATATTTTCTAATTGAATGCGCGTATACAACAAATTACCCGCTAAATTTTCTTGCACTAATTTATCTAAAAAATACCCTTCTTTAGATTTTTCATTAAACCAATAATTTTTTTCAAGTGGATCAATTAAAAAATCGACCCCAAATTGCTTTAAACTCTTTAAGCCTATGGCTTTATCTTTGATTTCTATATATTTTACATACTTTAAATCTGCAATAGGCACTTGCGTCGCCTCGCCTATCACCCCAACTTTAAAATGATAGGTTGAAAAATCGCTCATGCCAAAATACATGCCTAAAATCAATACAAAAGGAAAAAGCATATTCCAACTAAGCGCGGCTTTATCGCGGAAAAATTCTAAATTTCGAGCGTGAATCATTGCGCCTATTTGTTTTAAGCTTTGTTTTAAGCTTTGTTTTAAATTTTGATTTTTGAAGTAACCCATTTAATTTGCACCGTCATCAAAAGTTAATTTTAAAAAAACATCGTTTAAGCTTTTACGTTGTATTAATAAATGAATTAAACTAATTTGATGTTCAATTAACAAGTGAATGATTTTTTGGGGATTATCATCGTATAATATATATACTTCTTCTTTTGCTTCCCAGTCTCGAAAACCTAACTTATCTGGCAAGGGCATATCTGCTATAGGCACACTTACGGCCACCTGACCAAAATGCTCTTGAACCAAAGCTTGAGGGCTACCCAAAGCAATGATATTGCCTTGCATCATAATGGCAATTTCATCACACAAAAATTCGGCCTCTTCTAAATAATGTGTGGTGAGTATGACTGTTTTATGTTGATTTTTGATTTGTTGAATGGCCTGCCAAAAATCTCTTCTGGCATGAGGATCTAACCCTAAAGAGGGTTCATCTAAAAAAATAATTTCCGGATCGTTAATTAAAGCCAAAGCCAAATATAAACGCTGTCTTTGCCCCCCCGAAAGCGTACTGGCATCTTGATTTAAAAAGCTGCCCAGCTGACAAATTTCAATGATTTCTTCTAGCTTCTTTGTTTTAGGATATAAGGCTTGATAAAAAACCAAATTATCTTTTACGGTCAAAAAATCTTGTAACTTAGTGTACTGAAATTGTATTCCAGCCTCATATTTAAAAGTGCTATCAATTACTTTGTTTTGATATAAAATTTGACCGCTATCTGGCTTAATAATGCCTTCCATCATTTCAACCAAAGTGGTTTTACCTGCCCCATTTGGGCCTAATAGCCCGAAGCACTGGCCTTTTTTTATGGTTAAATTAAGTTTATTAACTGCCCTTATATTCCCAAAAGATTTTTCTAAATTAATTAACTCAATGCTATTATCTATCATGGGTAAATGGCCTCTTTTATCCTATTTTACTATAACATCGGCCATTTTGCTTCGTTAGCTAGAACATCTTATATTTTTGGGGAACTAGGCTTATCAACCGCCTCAGCCTCCTTATCCTCCTCAGCCTTTGGTTTCGTCACCTCAGGCCTTGCTGTTCCTTCAGCAGGGCGCTGTGAGAAAATGACGGGCTTAGTAGGTTTGCGTTCCAATTCGCGATCTTCTTCTGCCTTATCTTTTCGTTCTTCTTCTACTTGTGCTTCTACTTCTATTCCCATGATTAAATTAAAATCTTTAATTATTTCCTCTAACGAGACTGGCAAAGCCTCCATGTTTCCCACCTTATGAAGATCCTCGTTTAATAGACCCATGTACTCGATTATCGTATTCCTCATAACCTCTATTGCATCGGCTTCAACAGAATCAGTCGGATCAGCCATCCTAATTCTATCCATTTGCACTATTATTTGATTAATTTTCTCTATAAGATTAGCCTGTTTAACTACCTCAAGATTTTGATCGGCGGGCTTTAAATACTCTGTTACCACATCAATTACAACCTGATCACGGTTTTCCTCCTTTCCAAGAAGTGGATAAGCTTTGTCAAGAAAATCCCCTACCCCTTTTGGCTCACGCTTATCAGCTTCAGTTTTATACCAACTAGGGCCTTCTTTCTTTAAAGACCCCTCTCTTGGGATAGGGAAAAAACTAAATCCATCAGGATTATCCTTATTAGCTTGAGCTATAACATGTTCTTTAATTTTCAACATTTTTGCCTTAAACTTCAACATTTTAAGTTCATTAACTTCTTTATCTAATTCAGAAAATAACTGTTTTAGGAGTAGTGAGTCTGATGAAGTTACCTTTACTTTACCTTTTGTTTGCTGAAGATTCCCGTCTGCATCTAACGATAAAATTGAGGTACAAGTTAGTGTGCCTGTTACTTCTTCTTCCGCCCCTGCACCTTGCAAGCCATATTTTTCTTTAGGCCCTCCATTCGTCACTCCTATAAACCTACAGGTCTCTGTAAACTTCACTGTTCCATTTTCCAATATTTCAAATGTTGATGTTTTACCACCACCTGGATTGACCTGGATAAAGTCAGCCCCAAAGAAACTCGTGACAGCCATTTCAGCTGTATATAAATATCCACCTTGATGACAACATTCTTGTAACTTTTCTGCGAAAATATTACTATTTGTATCTTTTTCTATCATAAGAAAGCACTTGTCTATATTTTCTTTAAGAGCGTCATTTTGTTCTTGAGTACCAGCTGAAAACGATTCCTTCAACTGAACGCTTTCTCTATTACGGAAAATAAACCTTGTTTCTTGAGCCCTATCTAAGTCAGCAAATTGCTGACCCTTTTCTGCCAAAGTCATTTTTGAGTTGAATTTCACTCCTATACTCTTCAATTTTTCGGTGGTAACTTGTGACAAAACATCCAAATCCCATTCGGCTTCTAAATTTTCCCCAAGAGATTCTATCTTTTTTTTCAATGAATTCAGTAATGTTTTCAGTTCTGGAGAATTTGAATGTATCTTGACCTGCCCCTCTGTTTGTTGAAGCTCGCCATTTTCATCCAACGATAAAATGGAGGTGCACGTCATTGTACCTGCTACCTGAACATGCCCTTTTTCTTGCAATCTATAGTTATTTCCAGTATCATTTATTCCGCTAAAATCAAAAACTTGTGTCAATTCATAGCGTCCATCTTCAAGTTTTTTTAATAATGACTGGCTTACATTCTTCTTTATTTCGACATTAGCCTGATCCGCCATAAAGAAACTTGAAACCAATGCAGCTGGAACACTTTCTCTACCTTCCTTTAAAAAATTTACTATTTTTTGTTTTAAAATCTCTTCGCTATTTTTTCCCTGAGGTGCTTGCACCACAGTTTCAGGCATTTTTTCTAGCTCACTTATTACTCCTTTACTTTCCAATTTTTTATTGCTTACTCGTGATAAGCTATCTAAAGTGCATTCTAACTCTAAGCCCAGTTCTAATCCCAGCTCTAATTCTAATTCCTGAGGTCTCAACCTACTTGACACTGCGCCAACAAGCGCCCCCCCCATATTGGCAACTGAAGTAACGGCACTGCCAACCCCAGTAAAGACACTGCCAACCCCAGTAAAGACACTGCCAACACCCCAAGTCACAGTGCTCAGCCCACTGCCTATGCCGCTTCCTATGCCACTTATTACTGTTGTTGCCAAACCTGCTGCTTGTACTGGTACTGCTTCTGCTGCTGCTATTGCTGGTTCTACTTCTGGTGCTACTTCTGCTGCTTTAACTTTTTTATCTAATGCAGTAAATAACTGTGTTAAGATTGGCGATTCTGATTTTACTTTCACTTTACCTTCTGTTTGCTGAAGCTTGACTTTTCCATTTAATTTCTTTAATGATAAAAATGAGGTACAAGTTAATGTGCCTTCTACTTTCAGCTCCCCCTTTTCTTTGAATCCATATGTATTCGCTGTATCACGTATTTCAACAAAATCGCACTTCTCTGTAAATTTCACTACTCCATTTTCCAATATCTCTAATTTTGAACTTCTCCCACTCTCCTTAATTGTTATTCCTTCAGGGGCAAAAAAGTTCTTAACAGCATCTTCACCCGTATATAAATATCCACCTTGATGACAATATTCTTTTAATTCTTTCGCTAAAACAGGATCAATTCCATGCTGTTCTGCTTTTCCACCAAAAGCATCTTCTATCTCTCGTTCAAATTCCTTATTTCCTTCTTCTGCTGTTTTTCCTTCTCTTTTATGTGAAAAACCTTTCAATTCAACTTTTTCTTTATTAAGAAAAATAATCTCTGTATTTTTCATTCTATTTAAATCATTAAATTGTTGCCCCTCTTTTGGAGAGGCCATTTCTGATTTAAACCCGGGAAGTTTTTCTTGGGTTAATTTTGATAAGGTACCCAAATCCCATTCTGCTTGTAAATTTGGTTCAGGAGATGCCACCTCAGCTTTTCTATAGCCCAGACCTGGAATAAAGCTAACGCCCCAGCTTAACCAGCCGGAAGCAGGAGCAGCAGCCTTCTTATCTTCAGGAAAAGCTTCAGCTTCAGTTTTCTCGTCAGCTTCAACTCGAGCTGCAGCTGCATCTTGTCGTGCAGTCTCAACTTCTTGCAGTTTTGCTTGTTCAAGGTCAAAAACTGTATCTAGATCCTTATTAAGCTTTTCTAATAATTCATCCGTTGGTTCTGCCTTTAAGCTTAACCATTCTTTAAGAGGCCCCAATAATGCTGAGTTACATGAGTTAATATCCGGATCATCTTTTTGTTCAAATAAACTAGAAAGCAGGGTTTTTTGATCTTCTGTCAAACTAAGATCTTCTGAAGCCATTCTAGAGTTGCAATTTTCTAAAAAAATACCATATACCTCTCCCACTGGCACCTTATCAGAAATTTTTTTCTTTATCTCTTCCAAAAACTCAGGGTTCTTAAACAGGGTTTCTTGAAAATTCTTTATAATGTCTTTTTTTAACTCCATTGCTGCCGTATGAAAATCTAAACAACTAAAAGAATCTTCAAAATTTTTACTCAACTCTTTTATATTATTTTCTTTTTCTTTACTAAAAAAAGATTTGGAAAAAAAGCCATTATCACCCATACATCCCCCTTTGTTCTTAAATTTTTTAATTCAATTTCATCTTTGTTTTAGCGTCCGCCTTCGGCCACTTCATTTCAGGTTTTGCTTCTTGCTCCTTAATTTTCGCCTCAATCTTTATTCCAGGATTATCTTGAAGTCGACTTCCTACCTCCGCTGTAATAGCCTCCATATATGCCTTTTGTTTTGGTAGAGGCAATTTATCTGACACAGTCAGAATCAAAGGCTTATCTTTTGTTGGAGACTTTTCATTAAAATGCGCTTCAAATGCGACTTTTACGAGCAATGCATAAGCTGCCTTCAGTTCATCCGTTACAGTCTCTGACTCACCACCTCTACTCGATGAAGGCTTTTTTATTATTTTGTATTTCACAACATCCTTATCTAAATCCTTATCTAATTCTGCACTGAAAAATTCTGCACTGAAAGTTATAGGTGGGTTTTCAGGGTGAGATGTAGATTTAAATTCTACTTTATTAGAGTTAGAGCTAGACTGAGGATTAATAATATCTATATTTAAATTTTTATATAAATCTTTACCACCCCTGAAAAAATCTAGTGTTCCCTTGTCTCCAGGTGCTTCTAATGCAGAAATAACCGGAGTGGCGGCGGTGTGTAAAGGTAGGTGTAGTGCTGGTGCTGGCTTTTCTGTTGCTGGTGCTCCTTCTATTGGTATTGGTGGTAGTGGCCGATCTAAAGCTATTGTTGCTCGGGTTCGCTTTACTGTAGCTGCTGCTGGTTCTGCTGCAGTAGCTGCTGGTGGTTCTGGCTTTGCTTCTAGCGCTTCTGGTGCTGGTGCTGCTTGTAGCTCTACCTCTTTTTCTGCCACTTTCTTTTCTGCTTCTGCTTTTTCTGCTACAGTAGCTGCTGCTGGTTCTGCTGGTTCTGCTGGTTCTGCCTTCTGCTGTTCTGCTGCTGGTGCTGGTTCTGCCGTTTCTGCTGTTTCTGCTGTTTCTGCTCGTTCTGCTTCTGCTGGTTCTGCTGCTGTTTCTGCTGCTGCTGGTTCTGCTGGCACTGCTGCTGGTGCTACTGCTACTGCTACTGCTGCTAGTTCTTCTACTGCCGGTGCTGCTGGTGCTAGTGCTGCGTCCTGCTCTACTGGCGCTGCTGTTTCTACTACAGTAGCTGCTGCTGGTGCTGGCACTGCTTCTAGCTCTGCTGCTTTTTCTGCGTCTGCTTCTGGTGCTGGTTCTGCCTTCTGCTGTTCTGCTTCTGCTTCTGCTGCTGGTACTGCTGCCGCTGGTTCTTCTGATGCTGGTTCTTCTGCTGCTGGTGCTGGTTCTGCTGCTGCTGCTTCTGGTGCTGATGCTTGTGTTGCTGCTTTGGCTAGAGCCGCAGCTTTTTCTTCTGCTGCTATTGCCTTTCTTTTTTCCTCCCTTTTTTTCTCTTCTTGTCTTTTCTTCAGATTTGCTTTGGTAGCCTCCTTATCCCTCTGAATGTCCGCTGCCTTGCTTCTTTCCTGTTCTTCTTTTTTTTGGTTTGATTCTTTTTCCTTCAATTTTTCTAGATCTTGTACTGTCATTCCAGAAGCAACTTTAACCATATCTTGATAAAAAGCCTCGTTCTTATACTTCTCAACTTTTTGGCTAAAAAGAAAGGGGGTTAAGTGTGTTTTTTTTTCTGTTTTTTTTAAGCTCCTGATTTTTTCGCCCTTGTTCTTATCGTAATCTTTTTCGAAAGGTTGAAATTCAACGCGACCCCCTTGGGAAATCATTACTTTGCCATTATCTGTTACGTAAACATCAACATATGTAGTTTCAATTATTTCTAAGTCCTCCAAAAGATAAAAATTTTTCGCTTCCTGATCAAACTTAACTTCACCTTTTTCCAAAGCTGATTTCAAATATATCAAAAAATCACGCCTTTCTTGACTCGCTAAAAATATATTGATTTCATCTGAAGCTTTTGATGCTTTGAATTTTCCTTCTCTTTCTTTTTTCTGTTGATCAAATTTAGCTATACTCCCATTGATACATTCTAAAAACTCTTTTTTATTTTTTTTAAGTAAATCTGGCTTATGACGTTCTGATTCTTTAACCTCCTTCAAGAAAACTGAAAAATCTTCATCGTAGGGTAACTGGTATTCGTCTTTTTCCATTTCGCTCCCATCATCATTGTCGACTGACGCTTTTTCTAAGCGCTCCATAATTTTATATTTTTTAAGTTCTGAATTTAAAACATTATCTGTTGAATAAATAACCCCGCTTTCATCTATCAAAAGATTTCCATTTATTTTTGCGTTTAAAATGATTTGCGCGTAAGCCTTGAACTTGATCGCTGTGGAACTTTTCTTGTTTACCTCGGGTGGTGCTTCGAGAGGAAAAGAACGGTTATTTTCATTTTTCTTTAACCTTGCGATTTTCCTATCAAGATAGGCTATAAACCTTATTATTCTTCTTGACTGAACATCTGAAAGTTTTTTTTTCAATTCATCATCTTTGGCTATTTCTTTATGGCTTTTAGTGCCTGCCAAACTTTCAGTAATGCTTTTCAACTTAAGCTGAAGGTCGTCTTCTTCTTGCCTATCAGCTTTTCTATATTTTTTTTCTTTTCCTTTCGCTAGATCTCTTGCATTAACCTCTTTTTCTTTTATTTTTTTTCTTTCTTCCTTTATTTTTTGATCAATGTCCACCTTTTCAGGTTTATTTGCTAATTCTTGCTCATGCCTCGCCTTTTCTTTTTCAAGAATTTCTATATTTCTCTCTATTTTTTTTATTTCTTCGTTTACCTTATCATCTCTACGTTCAAGCTTTTGGCGAAACTTAGTATCATACTCTGCTGCTTCCTGATCTTCTTTTGTTGGTATTGGTGGTAGTGGTCTTGTTTTTTCTTGTTTTCTATCCTGGGCTTCTTTTTTTAATTCGTCCAGAAGTTTTTGAAGCTCACCGCCCTTATCCAACAAATGGTATTTAGTTCTCTCGTCTTCTTTAAATTCCTCACCCAAAAGATCATTATATTTCTTAAGCTCATCACTTTCAAAATTTGGATTTTTTTTTCTTGATTCATCCCGAAGAATCCCTAAGTATTTTTTACGTTTTTTAAGTTCAACTAGTTTTCTCAAGGTTGCCAGCTCATTTGGATCTAAAGAGGAAAATTTTTCGGGAATTACAGCCTCTAATTCTTGATGAGCCAAATAAAAATATTGACTCTCTATTTTTTTATATTCTTTAGAATTCTTAAGTTCTGCAATATCAAGCTCAGCGTCGACAAAAAGCCTTGCAGCCTTTCTTCCTTTGACCTTCAATAATCTTCTTTCTATTTTATTTTTTTCAGATGGGTTTTCTTTAAGTTCCCCCCTTAAACTTTCCTCCTTTTCTTCGTCTTCTTCTTGATGTTTTGCTTGCGCTTCATTTCTCGACTTCTTATTTTCTAGTTTTAAATCGATTGTGTTTAATCTTATTTTACCCTGTGCGTTTACTATTTCTGAATAATTAGGATTTTCTTTTTCTGTTTCTTTTTCTATGTAATTCTCCGCATCTTTTATTCCTTTTCTTAAACCAACATCTATAGCCTTAAATTCATCAAAAATCTTCTTGTCATATACAGATCTTTCACTCTCTTTTTCCTTTCTCTTTGACTCTTCATCTTTTAGATTCTCCTTCGTCATCCCAGACGCAACTGTAACCAGATCTTTATAAAAAACATCCTCTTTATATTTCTCAAGCTCTTCTTTAAAAACCTCAGGCGTCAATAGCATTGACGTCTCTAACTTTTTTAGACCTGAAATATTATTCTGGCTTTTTTCGTCATCTTTTTTTATTGTAACCTGGTCTCCCTGAGAGACTATTGCAAGACCATCTTCTACTTTATGTGTTCCTGAATATACAGTCTGAGGAACCATGATTGTTTCTGAAAGAATAAAAGTTTGTAATACTGGATCAAATGAAACCTTATTATTTTCCAAGGCAGTTTTTAAATGAACAAGGAAGTTGCGAAACTTTTCACAATTTAAAAACTTTACTATATCGTGAGTTTCTTTTGCTTTATTGCAATCGCCTTTTTGTTCATCAATTTTTTTAACATCATCTTTAATTAAAGAAATTATATCTGCTTTTTTTGGTAACACTACCGAAGATTGAGATTCACCCTGACTTTGCTGTGTTGCTGGCGCTCTTTCTTCTACTACTTCTAGCTGTCCTTCTTTCTCACCAAACTTTGATTTAACTAATTCCACAAGCAACGATGTTGGCTCTCCCTGTATTTTTCTTAACTCAGCTGCTTCTTCTTTTAACTCTGCCTGTGTTGTCTCGGACACTTTTGTTTTTGAAGCGCTAGACTCCATTTCGCTCTCTAGTAAAGCATCAAATAATCCTGCCATATTTTTGTTTTTACTTTTATCGCCGAACATTTTTTTAAATCTATACTCTGCCATTTTAAACTCGGCTTTCGGAACCTTTAAGAAGGAAACGAGATCCCCTTTATCTTTTTTTATTCCCTCCATTTCTTCTCTAGTGTATGATCTTGCGCTTTCATCCTCTTTTTTTACAAAAACTTCTTCATTAAAATCTTTTGGTTCAAGCTCAAACTCAAGCTTAGGGTCCTTTTTAGCATACTCATTTATTTTATCTAAAGCCCTCTGAGTGATAATAGTCGCACCTGCAGCCTCAGTAGCATCCTTTATTTTCCGATAGCTTCCATCTTTATCTTTTATTACATAGATACGATCTGAATTCACCTCGTAATATGCGCAACCATCCATATTTTCGTTAGCTTCTTTTACTTTTTTAATAAAAGATTCTCTCGTTTCATTAGATGCCGCTAAACCCGACTTAAATGGCTTTGGATCATATGGTTTCATTTCAGGAATTTTTGTGTTATTGGCTTTAATATCCGCCATATTGATTCTAGTCCCGCTTGATGCTCTCAATTCAGCTTGAACTTTAGTGGTTAGTGCGAAATCGTCAACCCCTACGTTTGGATCTGGCCTTACCTGAATAAAAATTGGAACGATTCCTTTCTTTATATCTTCTTGAGTATCTTTTTCGATTTTAGAAGAGTTGACTTTTATTGATCTATCTCTGACATAAGTAGAAACTTCTAACATATTAACAACATTACTTGCCTTCGCTACTTCTTCAATGATTTTTTTGGTTTTAATGCCCTTATCATATTCATCAATATCTGTTAGTTCATAACCCTTGGCTAGTGCAAGCTGAACAACAAGCCTACGCATTTGCGACGCACCCCTTTCGATACCTCCATCAATAAATGTCACATAATGTTTTTTATTTTTATCTTTATCTTCAGTGTTTTTTACTATAATATGCTTTTCAATTATTTTTCCTGCCGAATAACTTTTTCCTGATCCAGAAGGTCCACCCAGACCACCTCTAAATTGTTTCTCTCCTGTACTTTTTTCACCCTCAAACATAGAAGTGCTACTAACAAAAACCGCTTCTTTAAAGGCTAAACACTCACCTTCTTTTTTACAGGCTTCTTTAAAAAAATCAGCACCTTCCTTCCCAAGTAATTCTTCAACCGTTCTTTTATTATTGCCGCCAAACCCCTCAAGTTCAGGTTTAGTCGAATATTTTTCTACAATCGCACCAATTAATTTTTTCCCACTTTCTTGATAAGCCTCCAAAGTGTTTTTTTCTTTTTTTTCAATATTTTCTTTAATATTTTTTTCGTCTACATCATACAAGACAGCCAATACTTTATTTTTATTATTCGAGTCAGAGCCTAACATTTCATCAAAACTTCTCTTGTCGTCGAATTTCAGCTCATAGTCCCCTAATTTATCATTATATTCTTTTGCCCATTCTGGCCATTCTGCTGTCTTATTTGAGTCTTGTTTTTCTGAATCACTCATTCTCTACTCCACAAGCAATCAATTATCTAAAAAATTAAACACGCGTACCCTCACGCAAATAACCCTAAAAATTTTTTACTATTAAAAGTCAATAGGCTTAACTTAAGAGACCAGCTTGGCGCTCACTTAGTTCATCTTATTTTTATTTTGTTTTTTATTTGGTTGTTTTTTTTGCTTGATAGGTGTATGTATTCTCATTGAAAAAAATCGACTTTCTGATATGCTCTTATGAAGCAAGGAAGGAAAGTGTATGAGTCAAACTAGCCTGATTGATAAAAAAAGAATAGAAAAGCTGAATATTTTAAAAGAGGCGCCAAATTATTCGGCAAATGAGATAAAATTATTGCGGAAAAAATATCATCTTAGTCAGGCGGTTTTAGCCGCTGTAATAAATACAAGTATTTCTACTGTACAAAAATGGGAAATTGGACGTAAAAACCCCAGTGGTCCTTCTTTAAAATTATTAAATATTTTAGAGACAAAAGGCTTAGCGGTTTTTATTCAATAACCTAAAGCCATTGATTGATTTATTCATGGCTGGTTTAAAATACCAAAAGGCACATGCCCTGAGGTAATATGCGGTGAGGCCTTGCCGCATTCAAAAGGTTTGTCATCGAAAAAAATATCGGCGCCAAATACTTTTAAAAACTCTACTTTTTCTAAGCCCCCTAAAAACAAGGCTTCGTCTACTCGAATATCCCAAGATCTCAGCGTATTAATCACCCGCTCATGCGCAGGTGCTGAGCGCGCTGTGACTAAGGCCGTTCGTAGCGGAATGGCCAGTTCTTGCTTTTGTAATTCGTGTAATACCATTAGAAAGCTTTTAAAGGGCCCAGGAGGCAAAGGCAAGTGGGCTTGCTCTGTTTCAGACTGGTTAAATTTTTCTAAGCCTTCCCCTTGAAACACCCTTTCGGCTATATCTGAGAATAATACGGCATCTCCATCAAAAGCAAAGCGCAATTCATCTGAAACGTATTCATTATCATTAGGATGGAATAATACGGCTGCCGCCATGCCATCTTGTATGGCTAATCGAACATCGCTTGGATTTAAGGATAAATATAAATGCGCCCCAAACGCTTTGGCATATCGATAAGGGCTGGTGCCACCAGAAAAAACCGCCCGAGTGATATTTAAGCCATAATGTTGAATAGAATGAAAAATACGTAAGCCTGTATCTGGGGTGTTTCTGGATAATAATAATACTTCGACTAAAGGCTCTTGATCGCCTCTTTTTTGATTAATCAATAAAAATTTTTTAACTAAGTTAAAAGCTGGGCCTGGGGAAAGCACCACCCGCTCATTGTCACACTGATATTGCCTATAGGCCTCAATGCCTTCTTTTTCATAGATCTGATTGCCTTCATCTAGGTCAAATAATGCCCTCGATGAAATGGCGACGGTTAGTCTATTTAAACTACGCATAAGCTTCTTCTGGCTCCCACCAATATGACTGATAAGCATAATATAGCCCGAATCGTAGCGGCTTGTCGCCTAAAATACCTAAATTATGAACTAATTTAGCATATTCGGTGAGCTGGGCCACATGTTCTGAAGGATTGGGGGTATCTAAAGTCAATTTAAAATCGATTATCCAAGCACATCCGGCTATTGGATGGATGGGATAGATGGGATAGATGGGATCTATAAAAAATTTATCTATAATTCGGGTTTGTAACTTATTATTTCGAACGAAATTTAAAGCCCATTCATTTTGAATGGCATGGTGATTGGGGTTCATTATCCAATGAAATTTATTATCTTGTTGGCAGCATTGAATCACACGAAGTATTAACGCCACCCCTTCTGGTATATCCGCTTGAAATAAGCCCATTGCCAATAAATTATGTTGATGTGCTTGTGCGCTCAAATGCCTACCCTGCGCCCAATTTTCTAAAAGCCTATGTAAATACGCGCCCAAGATGGCCATTTTTTCATAAGAAGGCACAAGGGGGCGATTTAAAGGATTCTCTTCTTTTATTTCGACAAGGGGAATAAGCGTAGATTCGACATTATGCCAAGGTAGCACGACATTGCTTAATACTCGAGTATGTAAATCAGAATAAATAATTTTATTTTCTAGATTATTATTTTCTAGATTAGCAGCAGATTTAAGATTGGTTTTGATTATAACCGGACTTAAAAAAGCATGTAACATGGCTAAAAAACTGTCTTTAGCCGGCTTTTCTTGCTCATTGGCTTTCACATAAGTCCATATGAGTTGTTTTTTGGCCCGTGTTGCCGCAACATATAATAATCGTTGGGTTTCATATAATGCTTTATCTTGCAATTGGCCATGAATATAGTCATATAATTTGGAACTTTTGGGCGCCGTGTATTTTGGTGCAATCAGCCAATCTACTCTATGCTCATAAGGAATTTGATGATGAATCACTAAAGGCTGATCTTCTTTTATGGTCGAATAATGTAATCCAGGAATAAACACATAATCAAACTCAAGACCCTTTGCTTTATGAATGGTCATGATTTGAACTGCTGATTCTGATATTTTTTCTGAGATAGCACTAGAGATAATAGGCGATTGATATAATGAGTCGATTTTTTGTTCTAATACTAAAAAATCTCCAAACTGTGTGCTCTCTTCCCATTTTTTTAATAACTCAAAAAAAGCCTCTGCATTGGTTTTGTCTGCATACAAAGTATCCGACCCTAAACTCAACCAAAGATTTTTAATTGACTCACACAAAGGCAGTCTATATTGATTTTCTTGCCAATAGCTTATTACTTTCATGATTTTATTCAGCCTAAGTTGGCCATCTGAGCTTAATGCTGTTATTTTATTTAACTCTAAATTTAAATTTAAATCTAACTTTAATAAATCGCTTAGGCTTAAACCACAAATAGGCGAGCGAAATAAGCTATACCACGCTAATTTATCCTCTTGACGAAGCATGGCTCGTGTTAACATCAATAAGTCGCTAATCAATTGGCTATTTTTTAAGGCCACCATATCAATGGCCTGATAAGGCAAATTGCTTTTTGAGCACAACTGGAAAATCGCTTGGGCATGATGCCTTGCCCGTACTAATATGGCGACACTGGCTTTTGGGTCGGCTTGTTTAATTTGCTTAATTTTCTCAAAAATAAGCTTTGCTTCTTCTTGACAAGAGATTAACTCATAGCAATATACGCCTGTTGATAAAATATCTGATTCATGCTCATCTTTATATTCTCTCGTAAAATAAGAAGGAGAATAAGCGATTTTACCCAAAGTCATGTCATTTTCTTGAGCAAAAATTTGCTTAAAACAAGCATTTACCCAATTCACAATGCTTTTATCGGATCTAAAATTACTAGAAAGAATTAAGTTTTTTGGCTGAATGGCTCCAAATCCCTGCTGTTGTAGCTTTAAATACAAGCCTACTTCAGCCCCTCTAAATCGATAAATAGACTGCATGGGATCGCCGACCACAAATAACGTTCTGCCATCATTAGGTTGCCACCCGCTTACTATTTTTTCAAACAATTGGTATTGTATGGTAGACGTATCTTGAAATTCATCGATTAACAAATGTTTGATTTGATAATCTAAAATAAGCGCTAAATCAGTTGGGTTATCTTCTTCGCCTAAGGCGGCTAATGCTTTTAAATTGACTTCTGTAAAATCGACTTTATTATATTGCTTAAACATCAGCTGCAAATGGGCCACTAAAATAGGCAAGCCCTCCCACAAGGCTTCCAGCAGCTTTGATTCATCGTTTTCTAATATTATCGGGGGCAGTTCAGATAATATTTTTAAGTGCTCTACTAGGATTGGATTATTTTCTAATTCGGCTATAAATGCCATGAATAACTTTTTCATCTCAGGATTATCGGCTGGAAAACCCATGTTTTTATCCACCCGTTTTCGTAGGGTATAGGTCGAAGTAAAAACAAGTGCCAATAATCCGGCAAAAACATCTTGAAAATCATAGCTGTTATCGGGAAATTCGGTAATATTCAAACAAGCCAAAATAACATGTTCTTTTTTTTCTAAAAAAAGTTGACTGGCCGAAAAATGTGCCAAAGTGAGCCATTGTTGTTTTAAGTCTTCTGATATTAAGCAGGAAAACTGCGCAAAAGCCGCCTCATGAATACGCATTAAGCTGTGTTGAATGGCTTGTTTAATGCGAATCGGATCTCTTCGACCACTCATGACCAATTGTAGCCATTGATCGCGTCTAGCCAGCATAGACATAAACAATTTTTCCACCACTTCATAACGATTATGAAAATGCTGCAAAATCAAACATAATCCTTCAACCCAATCGCCTTGTTGTTCAATAGACGCTAAATAATGCTGAACGGCTTTTTGATATAAATACCCTGGCGAGTCTTCTATATCTGGCATCCCCCCCATCCCTGTGCTAATAGGCAAGCTTTTGGCCAATTGACTGCAAAAAGAATCAATGGTATCAATTCGCAATCTATGTGGATTTTCAAAGTTTTTAAGCGCCTGCATAATTCTTGCTCGCATTTCAAATGCCGCTTTTTTAGTAAAGGTTAGGGCAACAATTTGCTCTGGGCTTTCTACAATTTCAAGTAATTTTAAAAAGCGTTGTGTTAACAGCTCTGTTTTGCCCGAACCTGCAGGCGCCTGGACAATAAAAGAGTGTTCACAAGATAAAGCAAGGGTTCGCTCAAGGCTATCTGTCAAATTGGTTAACATGTTAATTTGCTTAATTGATTATATTAATGGGTTATATTAATGGGTTATATTATTTTTTTAGTTATTTTTTTATCTAGCCAGTCTAAGGGAAAAAGACTTTTTTGAATAAATTCCTGCAACACGGTAATAGGCAAAGGTTGACTAAAATAAAAGCCCTGAATGTAATCGGCTTCCATGTTTTTTATGATATTATACTGCTCAATATACTCTACACCTTCCACGATGATTTTCATATCTAATACTTTGGCCATTAATATAATACTTTTTATCATGGACTGTACTTTAAAATCGGTTGCCATGTTAACAATAAAACTTTTATCTATTTTTAAATAACTAAAAGGAAAATGATGTAAAGTACTTAAGCTAGAATACCCTGTCCCAAAATCATCGATGGCAATTTGAACGCCTTTTTTATGCAATGCTTCTAATACATAAAGCTCGGAATCGGTACCTTTCAGCAAAACAGATTCGGTTACTTCTATTTTGACATGATGATACTTTAAAAAATTATCTTTAATGGCTCTGTCTAGCTCAAATAAAATATGCTCGCTTTCGAGTTGCTTAGCTGAAACGTTAATAGAAACATACCAGTTTCTTTCTGGGTTATATTTTTCCATTAACTGCGACAACATTTTACATGACTCTTGAATCACATAATTACCTAAATCAACAATAACATGATTATCTTCTGCGACGGGTATAAATTGCCCTGGCAACACAAAACCTAACTCAGGATGATGCCATCGAAGCAAAGATTCTACACCAACAAATTGGCCTGTTTTTGTTTCAACAACTGGTTGAAAATAGACGCTAAATTCATTTTTATTTAACGCTGTTTTTAAGTGATTTGAAATGCGAAAACGTTCTTGAGCCTCTCTTCGCAAATTATCGTCATAGAAAATAAATTTACTTTTTCCGGTTTTTTTAGCCTGATACAAAGCAAGATCGGCATCTCTAAAAATATCTTCTACTCGCTTATAAGGCACATCTTGACGACACCAAGTTATGCCCATACTTACCGATGGGTTAATTAAATAATTATCTATTTTAATGGGAGAAGAAAGCACATTTGCCATACGCGTTATCATCATATTAAAAGAAGATTTGTCTACAGGGTTTTGAATAATTACCGCAAATTCATCGCCTCCTAGTCTAGAAACTGTATCACTGTCTCTAATAATACTCATTAAAGACTTGCCAATTTGGATTAATAATTTATCGCCAACTGGATGCCCCATGGAATCATTAATATATTTAAAATTATCGATATCAATGATAATCAGTGAGAAATCTTCTGAGTGTGAACGTTTAAAACGAAGTAACGCCTGGTGTAATCTATCGTTTAATAAATTTCTATTTGGCAGCTGGGTTAAAAAATCATGCATGGCATCATGCACTAATTGTCCTTCTAGTTTTTTATTTATTTCAATATTACTTTGCGAGCCGACCATTCTAATAAGTTGATTTTTATGATTAAAAACCGTCACCCATTTCGACACCATCCATAAATACTGATTATTTTTATTAAGCAACCGGTACTCACATTGATAATTTTTTTTTGCTTTACTTTTTAAGCCTGCCTCTAAATGATATAATAGCTTTTCAATGTTTTCGGGATGCACACGGCTTAACCATAGGGCTTTGTCTCCCATTAAATCGCCTTCTTCCAAACCTATCATTTCATTCCATCTTTTTGAATAAAATATCTGACCTAAGGCTATGTTCCAGTCCCACAAGCCATCATGAGAGGCTTCTGCCGCTAAAGCATATCTTTCTTCTCGAATATTAATTTCAATTTCTTTTTGTTCTAGCTCCCCCTGGATCTGTCTTTTTATCCAGCGTTTAATTAACGCTGCATTTAAGAAAGTCATTTTAATTCTCATCTAGGCACCCCCCCCAATCAGTATTTTATCGCGTGCTTTAAACTAAACTTTAATTAATTAATTAATTAATTAATTAATTTTTCATTAAGCCTGCAGACACTCATCAAATGACAGTAACGACAAGTCTGGGGGTATATTTTAGGAGAAACCTCTGCCACGCCCTGCATAAAATCACTGGCCAGCCTGGCTAAATTATGCTGCCAATAAGATAATAAACTTTTCCAGACTTCATGGGCAGACAGCTTAGTTTGACAGTCTACCCCTAATTTGGCCAAATAATTTTTTTGGTCGTCTACCGACTTCACTTTAGGAAGCACCCCTTCACTGTAAGTTATGCCAATAAAATCACATTCTCCTGTGGGCTTAACTAAGCCAAAAGCCACGCCTAAAGGCGAAAAATCTTGTTCTAATAAACAATAAATAGGCAATTGTGGCTCGTTTAACCTTTCTCCAAAACAGCTGGCCAAACTAATTTCACCGGTTTTATAATCTACTAATATGGTTTCTTGCGCGTCAGTAACATCTACTCTATCAATTCGAACCGTCAGCGACAAGCCTGCTATCTTTATTTTTTTCCAAGACTCTCTTAGCAAGACTTTAAAAGGCGCGCGTTGTTTTTCGAGCATTAACCAGTTATGCAATACTTTTTTTAAGTTAATCTTTTCATTATCCCAAAATTTATCGCCTAATCGGCTTGGGTCTTTTTCTCTAAAAAAATCGATACCCTGTTTTATTTTTTGGTCAATTAACTCATCTAATTCTAAAGACGTATAAGCACATAATACGTGATGTGTTTTAAGCTGAGCCCACAGTTTATCTAAAATATCATGAACTAATATCCCTCGCTCCATGGCACTTATTCCTAAGGCTTTTTGATTCGACTCTGCGGTTAATTTTAAGCGCACTTCTGAAAAAGCTTTAAAAGGACAAGCCGCTTGAGATTTAAGAATGCTGGTCCCCCCTGATATGCTTTCAGATGCATCGACTTTTGGGGCTTGCTTATCTTTAAGCTGTTCTCTTTCTAGTTTATTTTTATTTTTATTTTTATTATTATTATTATACAAACCATCCAGACTTGATTCCCACAGGGGAATGGCTTTAATACACTCACTGGGCAAACAAGCAACATTTTCTTCTTGTTGGCTATAAGAAAAAAAGACTTTTTCAGCAGAATAATTAAAACGCTCGGTTAGCTTTTTCGATAAAGCATACTCTCGCTCTGCGGAAGCATGGGGCATATTTTTTTCACGTTGTAATTCATAAGGCAAAAAAGGATTGGGATCTGGCGAAGCTGGCCAATTGTGATGATTCATGCCCATTATCCACAAATGAGAAAACAGCTGACCCGCGCCCTCTAAGACGCCCATAATATTAACCGGCACTTCACCGCTTTCTGCCTGAAAAGGAATAAAATTGACATATTGCTCAAAATCTGAAAGATACTCGCTGTATCGCTTTTGTGATAAAACTAAATCTAGGCGCATAAAATCTTCTATGGCCCCATAAAATCGACTGAGTATTTGATATTCCAAGCTAGATAATACCCGCTCTCCTGGAAAATCAAACATGCCTAAATAATATTTTATTATTTTAACAAAATAAGGCAAGGCGATTATTTTATTTGCTTGCAATTGTTCATTTAATTTATTTATATTTTTAACTAAACTTAAAATATAATCAGAATCTGTATTTAAGCTTAACCAATTTAACCAAACTGGAATAGGCCAAACGGTGCGCCCTGTTTTTTTCAAAAGCTGAAGGAGACGAAGATGCTCGGCCAAATAACCTTTATTTTTCCCAATGTAACCATGGGATAATAAAAAATCAATATCCGATAAATTATAGTTATTCTGACTGATGATAACTAATATTTTTAAGGCTATTTTTACCAGAGTTTGACTGCCTAAAGGCGTACCTGCTGACAAACTAAACTTTGGACTCACCATTTTTTGTGCGCAATACACCTGCTCAGGATGAAAAGCTTCTAAAAATACGTTTTCTACCGTAGCACGATGCTGTGCTAATTCAGGATGCACAATACCAATGTTTTTGATGCCTTTTTCAACTAAAGCAGTGGCCCAACTGGCTGCCGCTTCAAATTCTTCTAATACCGTCTTAAAGCTCAGCTGATGGCTCACCGCATCTGGCTGTTTCAAATCTACTTGCTGAATAAGCAAACGAGTCGAATCGCTTTCCTGAATCAGGGCTATCATTTTTTGATAAATCGGTGGCAAATCATCGATGCCTATTAATACCCATAATTGCCCTGCCCTAAATTGACTCAGTTTCTCGGGATAAGTTAAGACATACCCTATTCTTTGTGCTGCCGTAATCGCATGATGTTGCTTTAATTCCGCTTGAAATAATTTGGCCCAAGCACTAAATTTTTTCGCATCTTCACTGCCTTGAAAATACGCTTGATCTGCCTCAAAATAATTTGGCATGTCCCATAAGTGCACCGTACGCCAAGCTTGCATGGCCAAACCTGCCATTTTAGAAAGTTGAATAAACCCTTCTGGATAATGATCTTGAATAATCTTTGTCCATAAGACACGCTCTTGTTCTTTGCTTAATAAAATAGGTACAGAGCTAAAATGTAGCTCAAAGAAACGCCATAATGCCGTTATTTTTTCTTCTAGCGTATAAATCTGTGGCTTAACCCACACGGCCTTATTCTGATTGGCATAATGCCATGCCAACTTGTCTCGCAATCGGCTGTTCACCGTGATTAAGACTTTCCCTTCTTTTAGCCATTCAACTGCCGCATCATAAGAAAATGGGCTCATGATTTGTCTTTACCTCTTATTATTAATATTTAGATTAATATTTAGATTAATATTTAGATTAATCTTAATTTATTTATGATAAGGGTCCTAATAATGATTTTAATTGGCCATAGAGGCTTGCCTTGTTTGGCACCTGAAAATAGCTTAGAGGGTTTCAAGTTAGCTGCTGAAGCAGGATTAAATTGGGTTGAATTTGATGTTCAAATCACACAAGATAATCAATTAGTGCTGATGCATGACGATAGCATAGATCGAACGACTAATGGCTCAGGGTTTGTTTATAATCTAACTTTAAAACAGCTTCAAAGCTATGCTTTAAAAACATCTGATAATTTAAACATAAGCGTAAACATACCTACTTTATCAGAAACGCTAAATTTACTACATCAATTAAAACTACAAGCTAACATTGAGCTCAAACTGCCTGAGTGTTTAGCCGAAGCTGAACTCAGTATAATTAGATCGCGATTATTAGATGCCTTTCTTGGCTATTTAAATTCTTTAGATTCTTTAGATTCTGCTTGGCCCAAAGCAAGCCCTTGGCCGCTGATTTCGTCTTTTGATCACGCCATATTAATCAGCATTCGAAAACATCACCCTTTAGTGCCCTTAGGGTTTTTAGTCGAAGAGCCAAATATGGCCTTGCTGGCTTTAGCCAAAGAATATGCCCCTGCCAGCATAAATGCTAATTTTAGTTTTTTAACTCAGGATTTTGTAAAATTGGCCAGTCAACGCAATATTCGCGTATTGGCTTATACTGTAAACCAAGTTGATCAAGCTAAAATATTACGCGATTGGGGCGTTTATGGCCTATTTACAGATATTGGAGATAAACTTAACTTAAATTTAGCTTAAATTGTCAGGCTATATATGTTAAAATTCTATTTATGAATCGAGAAATGATTGCTATCCGAAATTTATCAAAATATTACGGCTTTGGTGCCAATCGCATCGATGCCTTAAAAAATATTAATTTAGATGTCAAAATAGGTGAAATTTACGGTATTATCGGCCGCAGTGGCGCAGGAAAAAGCACGCTCCTCCGTTGTGTGAATCGCTTAGAAACGCCTTCTGAAGGTACTGTATTTGTCAATAAATTAAATCTCACCATGATGTCTGATCCCGACTTAAGACTTGCCCGAAAACAAATTGGCATGATTTTTCAACACTTTAATTTATTAGAATCCAGAACGGTGTTTGAAAACATCAGTCTGCCTCTGGAGCTTATAGATCTGCCTAAAGCTGAAATCAAAAGTCGGGTGAATAAGCTTTTGCATCTCACTGAATTAAAGCGCCATCAAAAGCACTACCCCAATCAACTCAGTGGCGGTCAAAAACAAAGAGTCGCCATTGCAAGGGCCTTAGCGACTTCCCCTAAAGTATTGTTATGCGATGAAGCCACCTCGGCATTAGATCCGCGCTCTACTCAGGCCATATTAGATTTATTAAAATCGATTAATACCGAATTAAATATTAGTATTATGCTTATTACCCATGAAATGGATGTGATTAAAGAAATTTGTCATAGCGTCGCAGTATTACACGAAGGCGAAATTATAGAGCAAGGGCCAGTATTAGATATTTTTACCGATCCCCAAACACAAGTTGCCAAAGAGTTTATCAAAACTTCTACCCGAATGGATATTCCTAAATCTTTAAGAAAAATACTTAAACCCAAATTCGAAGAAAATGACACCCGACTCATTCGTATTTCTTATCGCGGCCGTGCCACTTCACAGCCTATTATTGGCTATTTAATTTCTCATTTTAAACTGACGATTAATATTATCCAAGCCAATATTGAAACCATTCAAGAAGAAACGGTTGGCGTACTGGTGGTCGAAGTTTCGGGCACCGAACATGACTTTCAACAAGGCTTAATTTTTCTTAATAACAATCAATTACATATCGAGATAATAGGCTATGTACACAGAGCTGCTACTGGCTTTGCTTGAAACGCTTTTAATGGTTTTTGCCTCTGGTCTAATAGCCTGTTTATTGGGCTTACCCATTGGCGTTTTACTTTCTGTTACCCGTAAAAGCCAAATTTGGGAAAATCCCCCTTTTCATTATTTTTTATCTGGCATGGTTAATGCCACCCGATCTGTGCCTTTTATTATCTTAATGATAGCCATTACGCCACTTACCCGTTTTATTATGGGTACGTCTATTGGGGTATTTGCTACGCTGGTGCCCTTAAGTTTTGCAGCCATTCCTTTTTTTGCCCGAACCGTCGAAACGGCCATCGAAGAAGTACCCGATAGACTCATTGAAACCGGTCTCTCAATGGGTGCAACCCCTATGCAAATTATTCGTAAAGTCCTTATTCCTGAAGCCAAATCTGGCATTCTAAGCGGCGTGACCCTTACCTTAGTGAGTTTAGTAGGCTATTCTGCCATGGCAGGGGCCATTGGTGGTGGAGGCTTAGGGGCACTGGCTTTTCATCATGGGTATCAACGTTTTGATACCAGTATTATGATCTCAACTGTGATTATCTTAATTTTAATAGTTCAACTGATTCAAATGGCGGGCGATTATGCAGTTTCAATATTTCAACATTAAGCGCACGCGCTCTCTACAATCTACGCTATTTATTTTAAGTTTTTTAACTTCTTTAAGTTTTTTAATTATTATTAGCTTACAAGCCTGTAGTCAAAAACAACGCGGCCCGAACGAAATTTATATTGGCACACTCGCGGGACCAGAAAGTGATTTAGTTCAAACAGCTCAAGCCATTGCACTGCAAAAATACAATCTTACGCTTAAAATCATCGAATTTGAAGATTACAATATCCCCAATACCGCGCTTGCTGAAGGTTCTATAGACGCCAACATGTTTCAACATCAGCAATACTTAAATTATGTGGTAACGCATAAAAAACATGCCATTCAAAGCATTGGCAAAACCTTTATTTTTCCGATGGGTGGCTACTCTAAAAAATATCGTACCATTGGCCAACTTCCGGATAAAGCCATTATTGCCATTCCTAATGATCCCAGCAATAATGAGCGCGCACTAAAATTACTGGCCGAAAACAATTTAATTACCCTAGGCCTGCCTGATAACCAAGAGCCCATCACGCTTAAAAATATTACCCAAAACACCAAACAGTTTATATTCAAAGAACTTGATGCGGCGCAATTGCCGCGTGCCCTAGAAGACGTGGATTTAGCCATTATTAATACGAATTATGCCATTCCCTCTGGCTTAAAACCCAAGCGAGATGCCCTAATTCTTGAATCTGCTCATTCACCCTATGCCAATGTTGTCGCCGTCCGAACCAAAGAAATAGCAGCTGAAAAGTACCAGCAACTGATGAGTGCTTTAAATTCTCCCGAAGTGCTAGAAAAAGCCAATGCATTATTTGAAGGCCAAGTGATTCCAGCTTGGCGTTAATATTACTGATATTACTGTAAGACTTCTTGCCATGCGGTTAGCCTAGAGACGCTGCTAGTGGCCGTGGTTGAAATTTCATCATTGTCAATAATATTCCCATTACTGTTAAAATTATAACCACCATTCCAGGTAATACTCCCCCCTGCTACAATTGCGCCCGCTTGAGCATTTAAGCCATTTTGTACCACATTCCCATTGGTCCAATACACAGCATTATCACTATTGAGGCCATTAATCGTAAGATTGCCTGCCGCCACAATCGCCACGGCTATTGATTCTTTACTACGACTCCCTCCTCCCATTAGACCTGCACCACTATTGGTAACCTTGCCACTCGATACAATGGTTGCATTTGAAAAACTGCCTTTTAAAGTCAAATCACCATTACAATAATAAATTTTACCTCCTTGATCGCCACTTAAATTCAAATTACAAGATTGTACACTTGCCTTTGAACTCATTTTAGCTAAAAAAGCCGGTGTCACCACAGGTATGGCCATTGTATCAACCTTTGATGTAACTAAAGTAGGAAAGAATCCTTTTGATTTAACGCTCCCTGCCGCCATAACCGTACCATTAGATAAAACACCCACTCCAGTTATGTTCACATCCGCATTCGTTCTGACATTACCAGAAATCATGCCGACCCCTGTAAAGTTGATATTCCCCCCAGCAGTCATGCCTGGACTACCAATATAAGCAGCCGTTGAACTCGAGGGTTGCGTCATGGTGATTTGAAGAATGGTTTGTCCATTGCTTGAACTGCTGGTATCTGACTTCGTATAACCTCTTATTTTTAGGGTTACTGAAGAAGGCCCCCACACCACATCACTGGGATTAATCCAATAATAACCTTGCGTGCCTATATTCACTTTTCCTTCTGCACTGGTTGGAATAATATTTTGCCAACTATTGGATCCCCAAACTGTATTAGGATCGTTAACCCATTGAGAAAAACTCGCCGCCCCGGATTCTGCCGCCATAAAAGCCGTTGATTTACTACTTTGATTACTGACCATTTTCTCTTGCATCAGACTACCGCGCATCGAGCTTGCTGTCACCACAGCCGCAATAGAAACTAATATTAAGGCAATAACAAGCACACTACCCCTTTCTTTCATTCCTAATTTATTTTTTAATTTCATACATCACCCCGCATATTTATTAATTAATTTTTGCCTCAAGGTCGAAGTAAAGCTATTGGTTTTTCCATTTGTTAACATCACACTCATTCTCACGCTCATGACTTTTGTCCAATCTGTTGGCGCAGCAATATATTCTGCATTCGTTATCATGCCATCACTGTTAGCATCTACGCCATATAAAAAGCTAATGCCATTAACGTCTCCTACCAAAGCAGTGTTGTTACATAATAATTCATTTGCCGCGTAGGTGAACGTGTCTGTTTGCACCCCTGCCACCACTTGACCCAAACAGTTTTTCAAGCCGGTTGCCCCAGTAAAAGACAAAACCAATTGTGCTCCTGTGCTTGTGCTACTAATACTATCGGCTTGCCTGACAACACGGCTTACGGTATTAGAAACAAAGCGAAAAGCTTCTTGGGTATTATCGAGATCTCGCTTGGTTGCCACTGTTTTTTGATTCACGGCAAACACACTAATGACCCCGCCCATTAAAAACAAGCCAATTAACAGCGCTATCATTAATTCTATTAATGAAAAGCCATTTTTAAATTTATTTTTAAACTTATTTTTAAAATTAAGCATTTTATTTATCCATTTAATCTCAAAATTATATCAAATACACGCTATCACAGGTATGCTGATTTTTTGAACAAACGTTTGTGTGGCTTGCGTTGTATCTGTACTGGTATATTTTATTTTTGAATCTTGCCATGAAACCGTAATCGTATAAATAGGCAAAGTGCCAGAGGCATCATAAACTAAAGTTCCGGACCAAGTTGGCAAGCTATTGGTATTCGCGCTAACCCACTCTGAAGCAATGCTATCTCGACTGGTCGGCAAAGCACACATTCCTGCCCATAAGCGTTCGACTAAATCATTCGATTGAATGATTGCAAGCGATCGCTGATAACTGGCATAAGAATATTGTAATGCTTTCACTTGAAGCATTCCAATACCAAGCAATGCCACCGACAATATCAGCATTGTGACCAACATTTCGATTAACGTAAAGCCAGATTTATTTTTAAATTTATTTTTTAACATGACGTACTTTTCACCTGCGATCTTCCAATGGCCGTTAAACACACCCACTTATTATTCACAGAATCGACAACTGAAGCTTGAATAGACAACAGCGTAGCAGGAGACAAATACCCCCCTGTGGCATATTGAATGGCATTAGGCCCAGCTAAAGTTACTGTGCTGTCAAATGCATTTTGAACCCGAATAATTTCTTCTGCATTGTCTCTTAAGCCATTTGTATTCACGTCCAAAAATATAATCCACCCTAAATGCCAATTGCCATTACCAGTGCACGTTGCCTGATCGCTGCTGGGACAAAGCGATACCATGGCATTACGTTTGATGGCTTCCGTTCTGGCCACTTGTAAGGCATACAATAATTCATTTGCTGTGCTTGTTGCTCTATTATCTGCCATCACGGATCTAAAGCTAGGTGCGGCTATCATAGTCAAAATAGACACAATTACCATGACTATCATTAATTCAATTAAGGTAAATCCATTGCGCATTTTTTACCCCCTCGTATTATTTTATTAATTCCAGCATCCTGCTGTGCTCGGGGTTTTTACCCCTGTATTGGTTAACCCTAGGGTTGCACAACTGTCGGTTGCCTGTGTGCCCGATGGCACGCCTGAAAGCGTATAGCTATTGGCTGCACTCGCAGAAAGCGACAAGGTATAATATTTCGTGGCATCATCTTTAGGAGAGGCAGTAAAAGGCAAAGTCGCCCCCACATAGGTACCATTTGCGGTGTAAAATCGTTCCATATATTGCGCTAATTCTAAAATAGCTGTTTGAGCATCCAGTCTGCGTGCTTTTTGTAAATTGCTTTGATAAGCAGGATAAGCAATGGCCGAAAGCACCCCAATAATCACCATCACAACCATAAGCTCTATCAAGGTAAAGCCTGCGGGCTGTCTCAGTCTAAGTCTCAGCATTCGGGCTATTTTGAAAATATACTGCATATTTTATTCCCTTAATTTTTATTTTATAATCACAGTAGCTTTTTAAAGTGTTTTTATCTATATAACTAATTATAGTTTGTATTACTTGACAAAACCAAAAAAAGTATTAAATAAAAAGTATGGGTATGAATAAATACGTACGGGAAAAAAATACAGATGATGCTAGAAAGCTTAGATGCACTTGAAGAGCCCCCCCCGTTTAGGCTAACAGACCTAACTGCTTTATTGGGCTTTTGGTTATTGCCATTTTGGTGCCTTTCTCAAGCCATTTCAAACTTATTTGTTTTTTTATGGCCTTTCTCGAACTCTTTATTATTATTATTATTATTAATATTATTAATAAGCTTAATGACTGTTGTTATTTTGGGTATCAAAAAAAACCTGACTCAAACCTTTGATTATGCCTGTACCAGCTACTATTGGATGGCCTGGATGATTTGTGTCATCGTCGCGCCAGAATTAGATGATTTATATTATGCCATGATTGACGCTAAGCTTAATCTTGATCTTAATCTTGGGCTTAACGGTATAAATCAGGATCTTTTTTCTGGCATAATTTACAGTATTGTTTATCACATTTTACCGGCGCTTAGCCTATTTTTCATACGAAGGCTGAGCTTTGGAAGTTATAATGCTTATTATTATCCGCCTTCTATCTCGTCTTTTACAGCCATTTTGGTAGAAAACACCACAATAATTGCCGCGCTACTCATTTGGGATCCAGGCTTATCCGATGACACTTGGATTTTTTGTACGTTAAGCAGCGTGCTGTATTATATTCTTCCCCACCCACAACGTAGCAAAGCGAATCAACGAAATAACTTGGCCACAAAATTATCATGGGCTAAGCCTTCTTCAGGGGTGGCCAGCACCACACGTAATCCCTTGACCGTACTCGGTAAATGTTGAGATCCAAAGGCATGCTGTCCCGTTTGGCTCAACTCCGAAACAAATAAACTGCCCTGCCCCCCTGTCATGGCCAAATAAACTTCGGCTAACAACGAGGCATCTAGTAAGGCACCATGAAAAACTCTATGTTGGCTTTTAATGTCATAGCGCTTACATAAAGCATCTAGGTTATTACGTTGGCTAGGATGCTTGTCTCGCGCCATAATCAGCGTATCGATTATTTTATGCTGATTGCCAATAGGTAAAGCAGCATATTTTGGGGCCAATAAACTAAGCTCATAATCTAAAAATCCTATATCAAACACCGCATTATGAATAATCAAATCGGCGCCCTGAATAAATTGCCTAAACTCAGTGATTTTATCTTTAAAAAAAGGCTTATCTGAGACAAATTCATTGGTAATGCCATGTACCCGCATGGCCCCTTCATCGATGAGTCGACCAGGATTAAGATAAGTATGAAAAGTATTGCCGGTGATTTTTCGATGTAATAACTCTACACAGCCTATTTCGATAATACGATGGCCCTCTTTAGTAGATAAGCCGGTTGTTTCAGTATCTAAGACGATTTGACGCATATTTTTTATTTATTTATTTATTTATTTATTTATTTATTTTTTAGATTCTAGGCGGGCAGCTTCATCTACCCTATCATTTTCTGGATGGCCGCTATGGCCTTTTACCCATTGCCAACTTACTTGATGACGGGCTACTTCTAGATCGAGCATCATCCATAAATCTTGATTTTTAATGGGCTTATTGTCTGCTGTTTTCCACTGACGTTTTTTCCAATTGCCTATCCATTCGGTCATGCCTTTTTTGACATATTGAGAATCGGTGTATAAAATCACTTCACATCCAAATTTTAAGCCTTTTAAGCCTTGTATAGCCGCTTGTAATTCCATGCGATTATTCGTGGTATGGGCTTCGTGTCCACTCAGCATTTTTTCGTTATTATTCGATATTAATAAAGCAGCCCATCCACCTGGTCCTGGGTTGCCACTGCAAGCACCATCTGTATAAAGTTTTATTATATTCATATTTTTTTGTTTATTATGTTATTTTGAACGGTTTCAGCGCCCCATATTTCTTTTTGGGCCAATCGAAAATTAGGACGTATAGGGGTTAACTTTACCACTCTTTTTGTAAAATGAAGGCAATACCCCGAGCCCAAGCCAGCCAAAAATTCAGGCATGTTGTTTTCTAGTTTTTGCATTTTTTGCATTAATTTCTCGTGTTGAAATGGCGGTCTATAAAAAAAGTAAGCTTTGTTATTTAACTCTAAATCAAATAATTGGCACCAATCAATGATTCTAGCGGCCGTAAAAAACTTTTTTTTATGTTTACTCACTCGAAAAAAATTTAAAGCCCCTAGTGCACTGATAGGATTAAATCCGGTTAAAATTAACTGCCCTTCTGGCCTTAAAATACGATACGCTTCTCTTAATACCTGATGAGGCATTTTACTCACTTCTAGTGCGTGGGCCAAAATAACGACATCGACTGAATCTGGTTGAAGTCCCAAGCACTCCGGGTGAGTAACTAACTTAGTTGCTTTTAAATGGGGATTCACTAAATCACCTAATACTAACTTATGTTGTACTAAACTGGCTTCCAAAGCAGGTAATAAAGCATTATACCCTATCCAAACCAAATGTAAGCCAAATAGCGGTGCCAAAACGGCTTTAAGCACGCCTTGCTCTGCCTCAACCAGTAAATCGCCCAAGTGTCCCTGGTAGTCATTATTATCCATATATATTACTCAATCTATTCTGTATAAACTAAACTAAACTAAACTAAACGCACTTTTTATATTATATAATATATATACAGTTAGGATGGATACTAATAATATGAATATAAATATATTGCCTATTTTATTGCCTGTTTTATTGCCTGTTTTATTAGCACTCCCTAATATGAGTTGGGCAAACCAACCTATTTCTCTGCACTTTGGTGCAGACTATAAACATTTTGGGGCAAGTCCCAAAGCAGAATTTAAACACACTTTTCCTCGATTGCATCAAGGGGAAAATCTTTATGCTGGGCTAAGATTTGGCAACTGGACTGGGTGGGATTGGGGTATAGACCTAGGCTGGGAAAAAAGTAGCCTAAAAACGCGACAGGTCAATTTGCCTGCTGATCATGTGTTTTTAAAAAAAACAGCTGCTGCAGGCGATATCACCCAAGTAGCGTCCCGTTTTCAGGGATTTAATACGCATTTAATGCTTTATAAAAATTTGGTGCCTTGTCAATTTGATTTAATTTTTACTGGCGGTTTTTCCCTTCAAAGACCTCATGCCAATATTTATTATACAACGCCCCTTAATGGCCTAACAGAAGATTATTTTGTAACAGCCGACCATAAAATTATCAGCCGATTTGGATTTGGTGCACAATGGATGTTTTTACCCTGGGCGGGCATTCGAAGCTTAGTGACTTTTAGTAATGATTCGCGTTTTGTTTATAATGGTCAACAGCTTGCCATAGGGCGATTTGAAGCTAAGCCCTATGGCTCGAGTATGAGCTGGTATCTTGGTATTGTCATCGAACCTAAAAGTTCGCCTAAGGCTTAACTTGAACTTAACCTTAAATTTAGTCACCGTTGAACATTCTGAGCATAAAGCGCTGTTACGCCAAAAAACAGCCCAGATCCCCTTCCCTTTGTCTCCTGAAATACAGCAACTCATTAGGGCAATGAAAGAAAAAGTCATGGCGCTTGGCGGCGTTGGCTTAGCGGCCCCCCAAGTAGGACATGCTTTAAATTTATGTGTTTATGTTATTTCTGAAAAAGCAAAATTACGCAGAGCAGATGCAGCAGAAACCATTCCCCTAACGGTCTTAATTAATGCAAGCTATGAACCCCTATTTGGCGCCACTGAAAAAAAGTGCGACGATTGGGAAAGTTGTTTTTCGGTTACCAGCACTTCTAAAAAAGTCGCTCGTTACCGAAGAATCAAATACACCGCTCAAGATGAATTGGGGAATACCATCAAGGGTATAGCCAAAGGATTTACGGCCAGAGTTTTACAGCATGAAATTGATCACCTTAATGGCGTTCTTATTATAGATTTATAGCCTGTCTATCTACGCTTTTTGATAGTGAATTTTATCTTCTACCCCTTTTTTTTAAATCTGAATTACAACTAGGGGATTATGGCTTTTGTTTAACATGGGTAGTTACAATTTATGGCAGAATAAAACCATCGGGATAGGGAGGCCCTCACGGGCTTTCCCTCCCACACCACCGTACGTACGGATCCGTATACGGCGGTTCGTATAGTTAACTATATCACCGTCTACTCAATGGTTTAAATCCCATCGCTTCTAGTAC
>CANJMM010000003.1 GCA_947475765.1 Legionellales bacterium
GATAATTATATCTGGATCCCCACGTTTCGTCAGCTTCGCGCAGAGCGCTCAGCCGACTGCACATGGGGCTATTGAAGGTTGCAGCTACCGCCGCAAAGAGTTAGCTACGTAGTCTTTGGTGGCTTTTTTTAGGCCGGGAATTGCTGTAAAACTGACATTAATTGATTTAATCAGCTCACTACTGAGAAGATATTTATATTTTTTTTATAATTTTTAAAATGCTCAAGTGATTTTAGATCTAAAATCTCAAACCGCGTGAGAGCTGAGGTTTTTTTTCTTCAGCATCAGCATCTGCATCAGAATTATTGTCAAGATCCAACTGAAAGATCATTGATTCGTCTAGGGGGTCTTGGCTAGTATGAGGCGTTAATAAGAGATCTTCTTTATCTTCAGTATCTTCTTTTTCATCATCGCTGCTATCGTTTTTAAAACCCTTAGGGCAAGAAATAGGCAAAGAGCTAAAAAGCGGAGAATAGTTAGGGAGGAATTTTTTAATGTTTTCTTTAGCTTTAGCTTTAGATAATGCCAATTTTACATTTTGATCCGTAAAATCACGTTCGAAGCTTAAATGGACAGAGCAATCTCTGGGAAAGGCGCCAATGGAGGCATGCACCCATTTTATGAATTCTGACATTTCTGGATTTGTGTCGCTAAACTTAAAATGTTCTGGACTGTTTGTTTGCACGGTTTTAAATAAAAGAGAGAGCTTTTCTTCAAAGGCTTCTTGTATTTCAGGGAAGATTTCCGGGTATTTCTTTTGAAAGGATCTTAATATATGCATTTTAGCTATAGCTAATCGCTCAACAGAATACGTCATTTAGCCACCCAATTACTTCTATTTTATGGTTGAAAATACTAGTATATAAAACAGTTTAAAGCAAGCTTTCGTTTTTTATTTTAATTTTAAGCTGATTAACCCTAGGCGTTTTCCTAAAGCTAAGCAGAGATTTTTTTCAGCGTCAGTAATGGCTAAGTCACTCTTTACTCCGGCTAAATGGCTGGGTCCATAAGGCGTACCGCCTGAGACAGTGCTTAATAATTCTGGTTCACTATAGGGTAGGCCCAAGATCATCATGCCATGATGCAATAAGGGGATCATCATAGAAATGAGGGTCATTTCTTGTCCACCATGTAAGCTACTTGTTGAGGTGAAAACCCCGGCAGGTTTATTGATTAACCCCCCAGAAAGCCAGATAGAGCTGGTATTGTCCCAAAAATGTTTTAAAGGCGCCGCCATGTTGCCAAATCGGGTGGGGCTACCAAAGGCTAATCCAGCACACCCGACTAAATCTTCTAGCTCACAATAAGGCGCGCCACTTGTGGGCACTTGGGGGGTGGGTTCAGAAATAAGGGTATGAACAGGTGGCACCGTGCGTAATCTTGCCGAAATACCTGAAATGCTTTCTACCCCTCTGGCGATATAATCGGCCATTTTTTGGGTGGCGCCAAATCGAGAATAATATAAAACCAGAACATAAGGAGAATTTGACATATTATAGCTATCTTATCTTATCTTAATCTTATTTAATTTTATTTAATTTTATTTAATTTTATAATTTAATTTTAGAAATCAAAAAATCCCCTATGGTTTCTAGGGAAATATGTTGAGTCGTAGACTCGGTTCGATGCTGATATTCTATGTTGCCAGCATCTAGGCTGCGTTCACCTAAGACCAGTCGATGGGGTATGCCAATGAGTTCGGCATCATTAAACATGACGCCGGGTCTTTCTTTGCGATCATCTAGCACGGTATCGATGCCCAAATTTAATAATTTTTGATAAAGCATATCGATGGCTTCACGAATACGATGCGATTTATGATAATTCATGGGCAATAAAATGACTTGAAAGGGCGCAAGGGCATCAGGCCAAATAATGCCTTTTTCATCGTGATGTTGCTCGATGCTCGCCGCAACAATACGGGAAACCCCTATGCCGTAAGATCCCATTTGCAAGACAAGCTGCTTGCCTCGTTCATCCAGCACTTTAAGGCCCATTGCTTCTGAATAAGTTTCGCCTAATTGAAAGATATGCCCGACTTCTATGCCACGGCAAAGACGTAAAGTGCCTTTACCATCTGGGCTTAAATCGCCCTCAATGACTTTACGTAAATCAAATTTCTCAGGTAGGGGCAAATCTCTTTCCCAATGGACGTTGATATAATGATAATCGCTTTGATTTGCGCCACAAGAAAAATTGGCAAGAGCAAAGACATCCGGATCGCCTATAAGGGGAATATCGCCCACCAGCCCGATTGGGCCAATATAGCCAGGTAAACATTTTGCAATATGGCTCACGGCTTCAGGTGAAACCCATTCAAAAGGGCTGGCAACAAGGGGGTGTTTTTGGGCTTTAATTTCATTAAGCTCATGATCGCCTCTTAATAATAAGGCGACAACAGGGTGTTTTTCTGTTTGGCCTTTCACTAATAAAGTTTTGAGAATTTGATGGGGCATTAAGCCCATATGTTTCGCTTGTTCAGGAACAGAGGTAATGCCAGGCGTGGCTGTTAATTTTTTAGCAGGCGCTGAGGCTAAATTAAGTAGGGCATTGATTTGAGCAGGAATAGGCGGCTCTAGGCGGGTGGCTAATTCTACATTAGCCGCATAGTCGCTTTGTTCACAATAGGCAATGGCATCTTCACCTGAATCGGCTAACACGTGAAACTCATGAGAAGCATTGCCACCAATGGCGCCGGTATCGGCTAATACAGCGCGATATTTTAAGCCTAAGCGCTTAAAAATGGCACAATAAGCTTGATAAAATTTAGCATAGGTAATTTCAAGCTTAGCCGTATCAATATCAAAAGAATAGGCATCTTTCATTAAAAATTCACGTGCACGCATCACCCCAAATCGAGGCCGGATTTCATCTCTAAATTTGGTTTGAATTTGGTAAACAACCGTTGGTAATTGTTTATAAGAATTTAATTCACGACGCATTAAGTCGGTAATAATTTCTTCGTGTGTTGGGCCAAAGCAATAGTCGCGATCATTTCGGTCTTTTATTTTTAACAGTTGTGGCCCAAATTTTTCCCATCGATTTGTTTCTTGCCATAATTCAGCGGGTTGGACGGCAGGCATTAACAGTTCTATGGCACCTATTTTATTCATTTCTTCTCGAACAATGTGCTCGACTTTTCTGAGCACGCGTAGCCCCATCGGCATCCAGGTATATAAGCCAGCCCCCAGCTTTCGAATCATCCCTGCACGATACATAAGTTGATGGCTGATTAATTCAGCATCTTGAGGTATTTCTTTTAAAGTCGCTAATAAAAACTCAGAAAAACGCATTTAAATTATCCCGTGATATATTTAGATTGGGGAAAGTTATGTTGAAGTATTAATAAATAATTTTGAGCCAGATCTGTGATACCCAGCGCTTGGTATGAACGAATAATAATGCTTAAAGATTCTTCTATAGAAGGCGTTTGCTCAAAATGTTCGAGAATATAATTGCCTCTATTGATGGCAGCAACATAAGCGCCTTTTTTAAGATAAAATTTGGCGGTATCGAGCTCGCTTTTAGCTATCATGTTTCTTAAATAAACCATGCGTTTTTTAGCATTAGGGCTGTAAATGCTATTGGGATGTTTCTGGGTTAACATTAAAAATTCATGAAAACTTTTTTTGGCAGAAGCTTGATCGCGCTCGTGTCTTTCCATCGGGAAATATCTGTCCCCAAAGCCTAAAAATTCATGGCTAGAAATCAGGCCTTTCATATAATAAGCATAATCTACATGAGCATGTCTCGGGTGGACGCGAATAAAGCGCTCGGCGGTGGCGGCAGCAGAGGCATAATCGTCTGCTTGATAATGGGTATAAAGCGCTAAAAGTAAAGCTTTGTCGGCATAATCACCAAAAGGATAACGGGCATCTAATGCCTCTAAAGATTCGATGGCAATACTGTGATGGCCTTTTTTGACTTGCCTCAGTGCCTTTTGGTAGAGCTCGGCATCAGTATATTTATCATACTGTGCTTGTTTTTTGAGATCGGCTTTATCGGTAGCACATCCTGTAAGCAAGCATAAGCCTAAGCATAAGCCTATGGCCATTGTTAAAATAGTTGAAAAAATGTATTTAAATCTCATGCCTAATCCTTTTTTGGCCTAAATTATCTTTATTATATTTAAAATATTCAGAACGAGTCTAACCGAATGAGGCCTTTCTGGCAAACCAGCTTATATGTTAGAATTTAGGCTTAATAATATAAAATATATAAATAATAATACAACGAGTAAGCCAGTTAAATAAAAAATGAACAAAATAAACCAGACTCAAGCCATTAATTTAACGGCTATTTTAACAGAAGACCATAAAAATTTAAGACTAGATAAAGCGCTAGCAATCGTATTTAGTCAATTTTCCAGAGAAAAAATACAGCAATGGATTCATCAAGGGGTGGTTTTAGTCAATAGCGCAGCTATTCATAATATTAGATATAAAGTGCGTGGTACGGAAGCCATTGAAATTAACACAGCACTAGATGTGATTCGAGAAGATGAAGGTGAGGCCATTGCATTAGATATTATTTATGAAGATGACGATATTTTTATCATTAATAAGCCTGCTGGCTTAGTCGTCCACCCAGGGGCAGGCAATATTCAAGGGACTTTATTAAATGGCTTACTCCATCATGCACCCCAATTAAGGTTGTTACCTCGGGCAGGTATTGTTCATCGCCTCGATAAAAATACCTCGGGCCTGATGGTGGTTGCTAAAACGCTAGAAGCCTATACGAGTTTGGTGAGATCTTTGTCTTTACATGAAGTGGAACGTACGTACTACGCTTTGGTCAAAGGCGAAATGATTTCTGGTGGAACAGTGGATAAACCAATGGCCAGGCATCCTCACAAACGTACGCTCATGGCCATCGTAGAGGGAGGGAAACCTGCGGTCACCCATTATCGAGTACAAGAAAAGTTTAAAGGCCATAGTTTATTAAGAGTCACCCTTGAAACAGGTCGAACGCATCAAATCCGAGTGCATTTAAGCTCTATTGGCCATGCGGTAGTCGGAGATAAGCTCTATGGTTGGCGCCATCAAATGCCTAGAGGGGGGCAAAGTGAGGTAAGTACCGCAACTTTGGCCTTAACGCGACATTTACTTCATGCCAAGGCTTTGGGGTTTTTACATCCTAGAACCCAACAGCCTTTAGTTTTTGAGGTAGACTTACCTGAGATATTCACAGAAATTATTAAGATGATGCGAGCGATATGAGTAAGTGGATTACTCCAGATTGGCCAGCCCCAGATAACATACAGGCTATTTGCACAACAGTGGCAAGTGGTAATTTAGCAAGGCATGCAGGCAATCAAAAATATGTTTTAGCCGATCGCCTAAATTTACGTTATGATTTTCAATTGCCTTGTGAGCCAGCTTGGCTCAATCAAACCCATTCTGATAAGGTTGTGCACATTCAAAAACCCATTCAAGGTGCAGAGAGTGTTATTGCTAATTGCGACGCCAGTTACACAACGCTTCCAGGTCAAGCCTGCGTGGTCTTAACTGCCGATTGTTTGCCTTTATTGCTGTGTGATAAAGCAGGCAAGCAAGTCGCAGCCATTCATGCGGGTTGGAAAGGTTTAGCAAATGGCATCATAGCCAAAACATTAAGTTATTTTACGGAGCCTGAAGCTGTTTTAGTTTGGCTAGGGCCAGCCATTGGGCCCGAGGCTTTTGAAGTGGGTCAAGAGGTGGTGGATATATTTTTAGCACTAGATAAAGAGAACAAACAGGCTATTCAAAAAATAAATGCTCAAGCTAATGCTCAAAATAATAAATATTGCATGAATTTATATCAGCTGGCTAAAATTCAGTTGAATAAATTAAATGTATTTGATTATTACGGTGGAGACTATTGCACTTATACTCAGTCAGATTTATTTTATTCTTACAGGCGAGAGCAGGGAAATTCTGGCAGAATGGCCAGCATGATTTGGAAAAAAGTAAAATAAAAATAATATAATATAAAAATTTTAGAGTAAGGAATTAAATAATGGCCAGAATGGATAAATTTACCACCAAATTTCAATCTGCTTTAGCAGATGCACAGTCGTTGGCTTTAGGCCACAAAAACCCCATGATAGAGCCAGAGCATGTCTTGTCGGCTTTATTAGATCAAGAAGGGGGAACCATTCGGCCTTTAATCTTAAAAGTAGTCAAAACGGCTTCTGATTTTGATTTATTGAGAACAAGCTTAAATAAGGCTTTAGATGCCCTGCCTATTTTAGCCAATCAAACAGGGGAAATCAGAATAAGCGATGAATTGGGTAAATTATTAAATTTGGCCGATATCCAATCTCAAAAATTAAAAGACAGCTTTATTTCAAGTGAGCTATTTTTAATGGCTATCTTAGAAGATGTGCCTTCGAGTAAATTAAATCAATTATTTCAAACAGTGGGCATTCAAAAACAAAAAGTCTTAGCGGCAATTGAAAGTTTACGTGGGGGGGATTCGGTGCAAGAAGAAGGCCAAGAAGATCAAAGACAAGCCCTTAAAAAATATACGATTGATCTGACTGAGCGTGCCGAGCAGGGTAAATTAGATCCGGTTATTGGTAGAGATGATGAAATTCGACGTATTATTCAAGTATTACAACGTCGTACTAAAAATAACCCCGTGATTATAGGCGAACCAGGCGTCGGCAAAACGGCCATTGTAGAAGGCTTGGCCCAACGCATTGTGAATCATGAAGTGCCAGAAGGCTTAAAAAATAAACGTGTATTGTCTTTGGATATGGGGGCGTTAATAGCGGGTGCAAAATATCGGGGAGAATTTGAAGAGCGCTTAAAAGGCGTACTCAAAGATTTATCAAAGCAAGAAGGCGAAATTATTTTATTTATCGATGAAATTCATACCATGGTAGGTGCAGGTAAAGCCGAAGGTTCGATGGACGCAGGGAATATGCTTAAGCCTGCTTTGGCCAGAGGCGATTTACATTGTGTTGGCGCCACGACGTTAAATGAGTATCGCCAATATATTGAAAAAGACGCGGCGCTAGAAAGACGTTTTCAAAAAGTATTAGTCGATGAGCCTTCTGTTGAAGCAACCATTGCAATTTTACGAGGCTTAAAAGAACGGTATGAAGTGCATCATGGTGTAAATATTACCGATCCGGCAATTGTGGCAGCGGCAATGCTGTCTAAACGGTATATAACAGATAGAATGTTGCCAGATAAAGCCATTGATTTAATAGATGAGGCTGCTTCAAAAATTCGAATGGCAATGGATTCTAAGCCTGAAGAGATGGATAAACTCGAGCGAAAATTAATTCAATATAAAATTGAGCGAGAAGCCTTAAGAAAAGAAAGAGATGAGGCTTCTAAAATAAGATTAGGAAAATTAGAAGAAGAAATTCATAAAATCAGTTTAGAATATGCCAATTTAGAAGAAATTTGGAAAGCTGAAAAAGCAACTTTGCAAAATAGTCAAAAAATCAAAGAAGCATTAGATAAAGCGCGTATTGAGTTTGAGGCAGCAAGCAGAACCAATGATTTGGCTAAAATGTCGGAGTTACGCTATGGCCGTATTCCCGATTTAGAGAAAAAATTACAAGCAGCTCAATTGGGCGATGCCGATGCTTCTAAGGCTAATCAAAAACTTAAATTATTAGGAAACGAAGTCACTGAACATGAAATTGCGGATGTAGTGGCCAAATCGACGGGTATCCCCGTTTCTAAATTACTCGAAGGCGAAAAAGAAAAATTATTACAAATGGAAGCGCTCTTGTCTCAACGCGTCATAGGCCAAGAGGAAGGGGTCAAAGCGGTTTCTGATGCCATTAGACGGTCTCGGGCAGGGTTGTCTGATCCGAATCGGCCTGTTGGGTCGTTTTTATTTTTAGGGCCTACTGGAGTGGGAAAAACAGAGCTTTGTAAAGCTCTGGGTGAATTTTTATTTGAATCAGAAGCAGCGCTAATTCGAATAGACATGTCTGAATTTATGGAAAAACATTCAGTTGCACGCTTAATTGGTGCTCCGCCTGGATATGTAGGCTATGAAGAAGGGGGCTATCTGACAGAAGCGGTTCGTAGACGGCCTTATTGTATTGTTTTATTAGATGAAATCGAAAAAGCCCATCATGATGTGTTTAATATTTTATTACAAGTATTAGACGATGGGCGATTAACAGACAGCCAAGGTAGAACGGTTGATTTTAGAAATGCGGTTATTATCATGACGTCTAATATTGGTGCCAGTGCCATTCAAGAAATGCGCAATAAATCATATGAGGCGCTTAAGTCAAAAGTCATGAGCTTGCTTTCAGATCATTTTAAACCTGAATTTTTAAATCGAATCGATGAAACCGTGGTCTTTCATGGATTAACTAAAAAGCATATTGAAAAAATTGCCGAAGTGCAGATAGCTATTTTGAAAAAACGGCTATCTGAACGTGACTTGTCACTTATTATCTCCCCCGAAGCCATGACTAAATTAGCCGAAGTAGGTTATGATCCGATTTATGGCGCGCGGCCTTTAAAACGTGCAATACGGCAATATCTAGAAAATCCTTTATCACAAGAAATTCTAAAGGGCCGTTTTGCACCAGGAGATAATATTAACATTGACTTTGATGTTAAAAAAAGCCAGTTTTTGTTTAATTAATTTTTTTAAAATTAAATTATCCAAATTTATCCAAATAAACTATCTTTGATAAAAGTTTTTTGTGCTCGGTATCCAGAAATGTAAATTAAGGCGCAGCCAATTAAGGTGATGCTATTAGCGGCGACCATGGCGGGTAATAATAAAGAAGGGTTACCCTCGCTGATTGTGGTGCTATTCATTAGGTTGGCGCCTTGTCCATAACCAATGGCCATATTTAAAGCCGTGCCGGTAGTGACAAGCGTTAATCCTAATCCGCCACCAGAAATCGCATTGGTTTGTGTTGTATTTAATATGTTCATATATAAGCAGACCTCGTTTAATAATGGTTAAATAACAAAAGTGAGGTAACTTTATATATTATTTAGCCATCTGTCAAGATATAAATTTTATATAAATTTTTAAAAATAAAAGCCAGCTAACTTATTTTTCAGACTTGCTAATACGAATAAATTAGAAAATGAGGGGCTACTTAGTTATAATGGCCAACTGATTCTTATTATTTTATTATTTTATTTATACTAGGAGCATTTTCATGACCATAGAAAGAACCTTGTCTATTATTAAGCCTGATGCAGTAGGTCATAATCATATTGGGGATATCTACCGTCGTTTTGAGCAATCTGGCTTAAAAATTATTGCAGCCAAAATGATGCATTTAAGCACAGAACAGGCGGGTGAATTTTATGCTATTCATCGTGAGCGTCCATTTTTTAATGACTTAGTTAAATTTATGTCTTGCGGCCCTATTATGATTCAAGTATTAGAAGGCGAAAATGCGGTATTAAAGCACCGTGATGTAATGGGGGCAACCGATCCTAAAAAAGCGGCGCCTGGTACCATTCGAGCAGATTTTGCCGCTTCTATCGATGAAAATGCGGTACATGGTTCAGATGCATTGGATACGGCTCAAACTGAAATTGCTTTTTTCTTTAAAGCCGAGGAAATTTGTGCAAGAACGCGTTAATCTTTTGGGCCTAAGTGGTCCACAACTGCGTGAATTTTTGGTTGGTATTGGTGCACAAGCATACCGTGCCGACCAATTATTAAAGTGGATTCATCATGAGGGAATGACTTCATTTGATGACATGCATAATCTCAGTAAAATCTTCAGACAGCAATTGGCGGAACATGCCGTCATTGAACCCCCAGTTATTCATGAAACGCACAAGTCTAAAGATGGCACGCGTAAATGGTTGTTTAAAGTAGCGGGTGGCAGTTTAATTGAAGCGGTTTATATACCAGAACCAACACGAGCCACACTTTGTATTTCTTCTCAAGCAGGGTGCAGTTTAAATTGCACTTTTTGTCATACAGGAAAGCAAGGTTTTCATCGGGATTTAACTTCCCATGAAATAATTGGTCAAGTTTGGACGGTATATCATCAATTAAAAGCCGAAAAAGTGTTTTTACCTGGTGCTACTCGCGTAATCAGTAATGTCGTGATGATGGGCATGGGCGAGCCACTCATGAACACAGACAATGTATTTAGTGCTTTGCATATTATGATAGATGATTTAGGCTATGGCTTATCTAAAAAACGGGTCACCGTTTCTACTTCTGGCGTGGTGCCTAATATTGATAAATTATCAGATGCGCTGGATGTGAGTTTGGCCATTTCATTACATGCGCCAACAGATGAGCTTCGAAATATTTTAGTGCCAATTAATAAAAAATACCCTATTAAAATGTTAATAGAGGCTTGCCAACGATATGTCGCCAAACAAAAAAATCGCGTTATAACCATTGAATATGTGATGTTAAAAAATATTAATGATACGCCACTTCATGCAAAACAATTGGCTAAAGTCCTTGGTAATTTGGCCTCTAAAATTAATTTGATTCCCTTTAATCCCTTTAAAGGCTCTGAGTATGAGCGTTCTACGGATGAAGCCATTATGCTCTTTCAAACGATTTTAATGAAAGCAGGATATATTACGACCATTCGTAAAACACGAGGCGATGAAATTGCCGCAGCCTGTGGACAATTAGCAGGTCAAATTAAAGATAGAACTAGCCGGCAAGCACGATTTTTGGCAAAGATACCAGTTAGTGAAATAGCCTCATCAAGAGACTTGAGTTGACAAGCTGCTCCGCTAAGAAATACAGTAGAGGGATTAAATCATCATAAAAATATAAAATAATATAAAATAATATAAAAGTAAATTAAAGTAACATAATGAACTCAAGTTTTTCAGTTTACACTTTTTTTTTCCTATTTTTGATAGGTTCAACACTGCTGGTGAATACCGGGTGTGGATCTAAACAAAAAGTGAATGCCACTTTGCCTCAACAAGATATCTCAGAAGAGATAGGCAAAAATTTTAATCCAGAAAAAGCCGCTAAATTAAATCTTGAGTTGGGCTTAAGTTATCTTGAGGGTCATCAACCTGCGCGGGGCAAAAAAAAGCTTCAGCGAGCCTTAGAATTGGCCCCTTTTTTGCCTGAGGTGCATCTTGCTTTTGGTCGTTATTATGAATCGATTGACGAGACAGATGAGGCCGAAAAATCTTACTTAAAAGCGCTTAAATTAAACAAAAACTGGGCCGTAAGCCAAAATTTATACGGTGCTTTTTTATGTCGCCAAGCTAAATATGATAAAGCAAATCGTGCTTTTGAAATCGCATTACAAGATAAAACTTATCCTGAATCGGCTTCTATCTTAGAAAATGCAGGCTTATGTGCATTGGAAGCCGGCAAGAAAAATAAAGCCAAAGCCTATTTTGAAAAAGCAGTTCGGCAAGATATTCATCGGGCAAATAGCTTACTTGAATTGGCTTATATGCATTATGAAGAAAAAAATTCAAGTGTCGCTTGGCAGTTATATAATCAATATTTAATAGTAGCTAATCAAACACCCCGATCATTATATTTAGGCGTTAAATTAGCCAGAATTTTTCATTACCAAGATAAAGAGGCAAGTTACTTACTGTTGCTTAAAAATGAATATGCTGATTCGCCAGAATATAAAAAGTTATAAATATTAGATATAAATATTAGATATAAATAAAGGTATGTGTATGCAAGAAGAAACGGTTACAGTGGAATCCAAAGGACCCGGTGAAAAATTAAAGTATGCGCGAGAATCTTTAGGATTATCACTCTGGCAAGTCGCCAGTCAATTATATTTACCAGAACGCGTAATGAAAGCATTAGAAGAAGACGATTACCATGCAAAGTTACCTGCCAGAGCATTTATTCGAGGCTATTTACGTTCTTATGCCAAATTACTTAAATTATCACCAGAAGAAATATTGAGCGACTTAGACGCATTAGGTGTATATAAAACTTCCCAAGAAGAGAGCATGAAATCTGTGACTCAACCAACCGTGTCGATGACTGGACACCGAGACAAATTTTGGTTTGGCATGGTCGGTTGTGGTTTATTGATCTTGTTGTCGTTAATTGTGGGATTTACTTGGATGAATTCCCGTGAAGAAAAAAATGAAGAGGTATTAAATTCTTCATTGCAAGAAGAGGAAGAGCACACTTCTGCCCTCAGTGAACTGTTAAAACCTGAATCTAGCGCTAATCCAGATGCTGTAGCAATGGCACCGTCTTCTGAAATTATACCGCCATCTATACCCGATGTCGTAGAATTAGAAGAAAAACAACCGCTTATCGGCTAAAATATACCGTTCGTCGTTTTATGCTTTACAAACTCACTACTACTACGTTAAGTTAATTCTAAGTTAACTAATGTAGGTGGAGAGGGTTAAGATAATGAAGCGTAATCAGGCTGCTGCTGCTGCTGCTGTTTCTGATCTAGAGGATTGTCAGAAAAAACAAAAATGCCATTCTCGTGTATATCATACTATTTTAAACACCCCCTTATATTTATATTTATATAAAAATTATAAAAATCTTTCAAATAGATTTTATTCTGCTACACCAATACAAGTGGCACAAGCTTCCATGACTCCAGAACAAGCAGTTACGATTATTGCAAACACATGGCGGCATTTCAGCAATTCTGGAAAGCTGTTAAGCTTTCAAGTAAAAAATCACAGCCCTGATTTTAGCGATTTTTTAAACGCCCAAGATATCCCTTATAAAATGTGTTATGAACAAGATCAATCGTATCTTGAAAGTATAAAGCAAGCAGATTATGATGGTATTTTTGAATTTGACGGTGAAAATGAGGATCTTAGGTATTCTTTGGTGAATTTATTTTATAGACAAAAAATCACGTGGGAGCAAAAGGCGACTTTTGATTTTATGATAGGCGCTGCTCAAGTTTATGGCCAATTTTCAGCTTATCCTATTCTTGATTTTAATGTTAGCGATTTTTCACAAGAATCTAAAAAATTATTAATGCCTTTTATGCATAACGGCTTTGGATTTGATGAGTTTACGCCTGATAAAATAGCAATATTTAAAGAAAAAATAAAGGCACTGCCAGTTTCAGAAAGATTTTTCTTTGTTTTTCATGAACAAAGCATGAATGAAGCGGGATCTACGCCTTCTTCACATAGTATTTTGCGTGAATACACCAGTCAGATGGTAAATTTCCCAGGCGTAAGATTGCTAAACGCAAATTACTCGCCTGATAACTCATACAGTCTTCATATTGATTACAATCATAACCCTGATGGTTTGTCAGAAATAAATTCAAGAACACATCCCAGGTTTTTAAGCTACAAGGGCGTTTTATGCTTTTCTTATGGAGTGGAAAATGCATTAGGACAAGTGGCCTATGGTGAAGAAAACTGGTGTAAAATGATCCCTCGTTTAGGTAAACAAACAATAGACGATGTGGATTATTTTACTCAAAAATCTGCTAGACCAACCATTAGTTCAGATAGCTATTTTTTTAAATTAATAGAGCGTAAAAAAGAACGCGTTCATGGCGCATTAGCAGAGTATCCCGAAGTAGTCGCTCACGATAATGCGCACCGATATATTATTTCGTTTGCAGGAAAAAATGTACGTAAAGCCATTAACAGATTAATTGACAATGCTCGACAGGTGTTTGAGATAAAATGGAGTAAAGATATTTGGATAATGCGAGATTTAAATTTATTAGATCTTGCTATTTCACGTTTACGTTCAAAATATAATTATCATGGCAATGGGTATCAAAGCGTAGAAAGCCCAAAAGAATATACCACGAGGTTATTTTCTTCTTGTTTGCTGTCTCACTATCCCATTGAAGAAGTTGAGAAAAATCGTGAATTAAGAAGCGCGCATGTTATGACAGATCAGTTTGGCGTTCCTAGGCAAATGCTGTTATTAACTCTTTTAGATTTGATTCAAAACCCTGAAAAATGGGATAAGTTTGATATCGTGAATAATCCAGAGTACTTTGATGGCCCACATCAAGCATGGCTGTTAATGGCAAATTATTTAAAGGACAAGCATTTGTTAAGCGCCGACATGAAAAGCAATATAATTAAACTAGAGTATTTTATTAAAAATTATTACAACCAAGAAAAAAGCTTAGATCAGCTCGATTCGGATGAGTTTATATCAAGGTTAAAGAAAGAGTTTAAAGGCCTAGAAAATACTTTATATCGCTATAATGTTCAGCGAGACAACAAAAGTTTTTTCTTGGGGTTTAAAGCACCTAAAGCACCATTTGATGAGTTCATCCCATTGCGCCAAATTGCGCAATAAGGGCTCTTGGAATGCCTATATGAACTCGATTGTTTTTGCTTTTGATTAAAATTTTTAATTTTATGGTTTCTTTTTCTAAGATATATTTTTTTTGAATAAAATGAATTAAATTTTTTTGATCTTCATCTGTGATGCCATAATGGTTTTCAGCAAGTACAATTGGGCATTCTGGTGTGCTTTCTTGTAAAACCAAAGGCATTTTTAGGGTGTGGTGCACTGTGTCTAAAAATACCTGTATTTGTTCTAGTTCATGCTCGGAGAGCTTGAGCCCTACTGGATGCCTGTTCATAATTTTTGCTCTATTATTTTGCTCTAAAATTTTCAAGATAACTAAAAAAGTAAGTCTAAGTGTAGATCATATTTTTACAAATTAAAGAAAATTTTGACCGAGTCGAAATAATAAATTAAGGATAGTAATGACAGAGGCGATTAAGATTTTCTAGAAATTACTATACTAGATATATCAACAGATTTAGGGGGCAGCTTTGCTGGATAAATTTTTATGAAGATGAAAAATAATAAATTAAGGGTTTTACCCCTTGGGCTAGTATTAGCAGGATTAGCAGCAATGGTATTTGTTTCCGGATGTGAAAACATGCAAAATCGTGATACAGGCGCTTTATTAGGGGGAGCAACCGGGGCCTTAGCAGGTGCGCAATTTGGAGGCGGAAGTGGTCGATTATATACCACGGCAGCGGGCGCTATTTTAGGCGTGATGATGGGGAGCCATATAGGCGCCCGTATGGATGAGGCAGATAAAGTACGTGCAGAACAAGCTTATAATCGGGCCGGTAGTGCCTCAGTGGGGCAAAATATCAGTTGGAGTAATCCCCACTCTGGTCATCATGGTAATGTCAAAACCCTAAGGGAGGGGAGATCGGGTCATGGGGAATATTGCCGTGAATTTCAATCTAATGCCTATATAGACGGCCATAGTGAGACAGTATACAGCACCGCCTGCCAAGGCAAAGATGGTCGCTGGTACGCAATGAAATAAAATAGCATTTTAAATAATTTTTAAGGGGGGCCAAGTGCCCCCTTTTTTCTGATCATTAACTGGGTTAAGCTTGTAAATTATAAGTATTACAAGAGAGTATTCAGTAAAATGGCTCAGTCTAAGCAGGCGATCACAGCAATTAGAGGCATGAAAGATATTTTGCCAGATGAAATAGGCGATTGGCAGCAGATTGAACACACCTTAAAAAGTATCTTAACTGGCTATGGGTATCAAGAAGTCAGATTACCTATTTTAGAAAAAACCGCCTTATTTTCACGTGGTATTGGTGAAGTTACCGATATCATAGAAAAAGAAATGTACACCTTTCAGGATAGAAATGCAGAAAGTTTAAGCTTAAGGCCAGAAGGCACAGCACAGTGCGTACGGGCAATGCTAGAACATGGCTTAATTCACAATCAATCTCAAAAAATATGGTACAGTGGCCCAATGTTTCGATATGAACGACCTCAAAAAGGTCGATATCGACAATTTTATCAAGCAGGAATAGAAAGCTATGGCATAAAAGGCCCTGATATAGAAGCAGAGCAACTGTTAATCATAGCCCGATTTTTTAAAGCATTAGGCTTAGAACACAACATTAAATTACAACTGAATACATTAGGCTGTTTTTCGGCTAGAATGACCTATCAGAAAGCTTTAGTGCAGTATTTTAATACCAGAGTCGATGACTTAGATGAAGACTCAAGGCGAAGATTAATCAGCAATCCACTGCGGATTTTAGACAGCAAAAATCCCCAAATGCAGTCTTTATTGGCAGGTGCGCCTAATATAGTTGCTTATTTAAGTTCAGAATCGTTGATGCATTTTGAGCGCTTACAAAAAATATTGCTCGCAGCAGATCTTGAGTTTGAGATTGAACCAAGATTAGTTAGAGGTTTAGATTATTACACTGAGACGGTTTTCGAATGGGTGACTAACGCGCTAGGTGCACAAGGAACCGTGTGTGCAGGAGGGCGTTATGATGGCTTAGTAGAGCAACTAGGTGGAAAGGCCACACCTGCCGTTGGTTGCGCTATAGGCATAGAGCGTACCGTGGCCTTATTGGCTTTAAAAAAAGAAGCATCGCTTGTGAAGTCTAATTTAGGCAGTTTAGCAGAAGTATATTGTTTATTTTTAAATTCAGAAGCAAGATTAAAAGCCTTGCCTTTAATCGAAAAAGTGAGAGATGCGCTTCCCCATATTAAGCTTATAGCCGATTTAGCAGAAGGAAGTGTGAAGTCTCAGTTTAAAAGAGCAGACAAAAGCGGCGCAAAATGGGCGGTTATTTTTGGTGAAGACGAATTAAAAAATAATACATTAAGCCTTAAAAATTTAAGAGAAGACAAACCCCAAGTGATGATTAATCAAAAAGACTGGGTAGATTTTTTAGTTAAAAACTTATAATTTATAATCGAGGAGCGTGTCAGCGTGGAAATATACCGTACAGAAGAGCAGCAATTGGATGCTTTACGTCAATTTTGGAAAAAAAATCATAAATTCATTCTTTTTACGCTTGGGATGACTTTAGTAGGCGTCTTAGGTTTTAAGTTTTTACAGCATCACAAAGATTCAGAACGTTACTTGGCCTCACAAAACTTTAATTTATTGCTCAAAAGTCATGAAGAGAATGATTTAACCACACAAAAAAATAAAGCAGATGAATTAATTAACCAGTATGGTAACACCAGTTATGCGACATTGGCGGCATTAATGCAAGCCAAATCAGCCGTAGATCAAAAAAACTACGATGAAGCCATTAAGCAATTAACTTTTGCTCAAACACAAACTTCTGTGCAAGAATTAAAAAGTATTGCAACGGTTCGTTTGGCTCGCCTCTATCTTGCTCAAGAAAAATGGGATGAGGTTGAAAAAGTATTAAAGCAAGCTTCTAATAGTGGCTATTTAACTTTACTAGAAGAAGTAAAAGGCGATTATTATTTATTTAAGCAAGATTTAATTAAAGCCAGAGATGCTTATTTAGCCGCAATCGATAACGATCCCTCAAAAGCTGAAAAAAGGCCTATTTTACGGATGAAGTTAGAAGAAATTGATTTAAAATCATAAATTTTACAGCCGCACAGGATAGCATTTTACTATGATAAATTACCTAAATTATTTAAATAATACAAAAGGCATGGTTTTTGGCATGTTATTAGCCATAACAGCGGGTTCTGCATTTCAGGCTAGCTTCGCAACATTGCACCCAACCTGGGAGGCAAAATATGGCCGTATGCAATTATATTCAGAAGATTTTCCCATTAAATTAATGCCGGCGATTTCTGCTGATATTATTTATATAGCCGAACCTAATGGCGCTGTGAACGCACGAAATGCTGAAAACGGTAAAATAATTTGGGATAAAAAAACGCAGTTAAAATTAACCTCGGGTCCATTTTATCATAATAATAAGCTGTTTTTAGGATCGCAACAAGGCAAAATTATTGCTTTAGATGCAGAAAATAACGGTAAAATACTATGGAAAACAGCATTAGCCAGTGAAATATTGGCCTCTCCTAAGGCAAACGATGATTTTGTGTTTGTTAATACTATGGATGGAAAATTTTATGCACTTGAAATTGAAACAGGTCGTATTGTTTGGAGTTTTGACAGGGCTGTCCCCCAATTAATTTTACGACAAGGCAGTGCGCCTGTTATTCAAGATAATATGGTGCTAACTGGTTTTTCAAGTGGAAAAATATTGGCTTTTGATATTCAGACAGGCGCTTTAATTTGGGAAAAAATGGTTTCTACCCCAAAAGGTCATTCAGAATTAGATAGAATGGTCGATATTTCGGCTGATTTGCTAAGCGATGGCCAAACGGTATTTTCTTCTGCTTTTCAAGGTCAAACGACGGGTATTCATATTCAAAGTGGTATGACAGTATGGGAGAGAGAAATCGATACCCAGCATAACATGGTCTTAGATCAAGATGTATTGTACTTAACCGATAATAAAAATATTCTATGGGCTTTAGATGCTCAAACAGGGGCCACTTTGTGGAAACAGGTCGATTTACAACATCATAAGTTAACCGGCCCAGCCATTTACGAAGACAAATTAATCGTTGCGTCTTTAAGTGGTCGAGTGATGATCTTAGATAAAAAAGAGGGCAAGTTATTAGAACAAAAACGATTTAAAAAGAGCCATTATATGCAAGCGCCTATTATTTTTCAAGATAGGGTGTATTTAATGTCTAAAGAAGGCAAATTATCTTCTGCTAAAATTTAGTTTATTTATCAATATTTATATTTAATATGTAGTTGTGTCATGAAAAACAAAATTCCCGTTATTGCCATCGTGGGGCGACCCAATGTTGGCAAGTCTACTTTTTTTAATTATGTTACTCGAACGCGAGATGCCTTGGTGATGGATGCACCTGGTATTACGCGCGATAGAATTTATGGAATGGGGAAAATAGGTAAAAGGCCTTATATCGTCATAGATACAGGTGGAATTGGTGAAAAAGCTTCTGCCATAGAAGCAATAGACACACAAACTTCTGAGCAAGCATGGCAAGCAATACAAGAAAGTGATTTAATTTTATTTTTAGTGGATGCACGCGCAGGATTAACGAATGTTGATATTGCCTTGGCAAATAAATTTCGACAATTGGCCATAAAAGTATGCTTGGTGGTTAATAAAATTGATGGCATCGATTGGCATAGCCAGTCGGCAGAATTTTATCAATTAGGCTTACCCATTGGGCCCTTTGGTATTTCCAGTGCGCATGGTATGGGTGTGCATGATTTAGTGCATGGTTTATTTCGAGATCATTTGCCTGAAGAAATCATAGCGCCAGAGGCAGACACCGATTCAGAGGCCGATAATACGCCAAAACGCGTAAAAATAGCCGTAATTGGACGCCCTAATGTGGGCAAATCAACTTTGGTCAATCGTTTATTGGGCGAAGAAAGAGTCTTGGTTTATGATGCACCGCATACAACACGAGACAGTGTTTACATTGATTTTGATCAGGGTGAGCATATTTATACCCTAATAGACACAGCTGGTGTAAGGCGCGGTGGCAGAGTCGAGTTAGGCATCGAAAAATTTTCAGTGATTAAAACACTTCAATCCGTAGAAGATGCTAATGTCGTGATTTTTGTCATGGATGGCCAAGAAGGCATAACCGATCATGATTTAAATTTATTGGGCTTTTGTATTGAGGCAGGAAGAGCCTTGGTGATTGCCATTAATAAATGGGACAATTTGCCTTTAGAACAAAAAGAAACCATCAAAGAGCAGATTAAACGAAAGTTACCTTTTGCCAAATTTGCTAAATTATTTACTATTTCTGCTTTACATGGGACAAACACAGGTCATTTACTCGATGCCGTAAATGTGGCTTATGCTTCAGCCATGAAAGTTATTCCTACTGCAAAGTTAAATATTATCTTAGAAAAACTAACAACAGCACATTCTCCGCCTAGGGCAAATGGCCGACAAATTAAGCTACGTTATGCGCATTGTGGCGGTCATAATCCCCCTATTATCGTGATACATGGCAATCAAACGGAACATCTTCCTGTGAGTTACAAGCGATATCTCATGAATGCTTTTTTAGATGCCTTAAAATTGGAAGGCACGCCGCTTCGAATTGAAACCCGAACGGTGGTGAATCCATTTGTGCCAGAAGAGAAGAAAAAAGACAGCCGAACCAATTTAGAAAAATGGAAAGAGGGTCGGAAACGTCGAAAAAGCTTTAAAGACAAGAAATAGGCAAACGGCGCCCATGCCCAAATGCGCGCCTTTGAACGCGAATAATAGGCGCCGATTGTCGGCGTTTAAATTCGGCTTTATCGACTTTTTTATAGATACTTAAAATCAGCTCTTGGCTAATATTCGCCATTATTTTTTGTAGTGCTTGTTTTTCAGATAATTCAAGCAAATCACCTTCTATGTATAATTTTAAGATAGCATCAAGCTCTGGGTAGGGTAATAAGTCATCAGAATCTTTTTGATCATAATCTAGCTCTGCAGTTGGCGCGCGTTGAATAATGGCCACTGGAATAATGCTTGAAGTTTGTTTTTTATTAATAAAATCAGACAAAGCATAAACATCTGTTTTATATAAATCGCCAATTAAATTTAACCCCCCCGTCATATCGCCATATAAAGTTGTATAGCCACAAGCGAGCTCACTTTTGTTTCCTGTAGATAAAACTAAAAATCCAGTTTGATTAGAATATTCCATTAGGATACGTCCGCGTATTCTGGCCTGAATGTTTTGTTTTGTAATCTTATGTGGGGCCTCATGAAAAGCTTGTTTAAACTGATGTAGGCTCATCTCAAATTCTTGGTCAATATCAACGCAAAATAATTCAACCTTTAAGTTTTGACAGATTTTTTCGCTGTCTTCTTGGCTTTGTTTTGAGGTATATCGTGTGGGCATAAAAATAGCCTTTACATTTTCACTGCCTAATGCCAAAACAGCTAAAGTAAGGGTAAGGGCAGAGTCAATTCCCCCCGACAAACCAATCACCACACCTTTAAAGTTGCATTTGTGCGCATAGTCTTTTAAGCCAAGTAAAATTTGTTCATAGATTAGATTCATCTCGTTTAGAGCGTAAAAAGCTTCAAATGGCGCGTTATAGCTTATGGATGATGTTGTAAAATCGACCGTTCCTGTGGTGGCTTTAAAGTAAGGTAGATTCGCTATGGCTAACCCATGGGCATCTAAAATAAAACTGCCCCCATCAAAAATAATGTCATCATTGCCGCCTACTTGATTGCAAAATAAAATAGGCGCATGCGCTTGTTGAGCAATTGTGCCAAAAGAGTTAATTCGTTCAGCTTGTTTTCCTATGTTACTCGGTGAGGCATTAATGGCAATAATCAGATCCATTTTCTGGCCTTGAAAGTTATCAGTAGGATTGATGGGGTAAGTTAAGTTATCTTGAGTTGCCCAGCCATCTTCACAAATTAAAAAGCCTATTTTTATATTGTTAAATAAAAAAAAGCTGTCATTTTTTGTATTTTTTTCTGAATTTAAGCCCGTTTCAAAATGCCTTGCTTCATCAAAAATATTATAAACTGGTAGTAATTTTTTATGATAAGTATAAATAGCTTGGCCTTGATAGATGAGCACCAAGCTATTAAACAAAGCCTTTCCAGGGCCAGTATTTTTACTGATAATGCCTAAGACAACTGCGGCATGAATATCTTGAGTTTGTGCGATGATTTTATTTAAATATAAATCATGTTTTTTAATAAAATCAGATCGTTCTAATAAATCATAAGGGTAATAGCCGCACAAAGCTAGCTCACTAAAAATAATGATATCTGCTTCAGCCTGGTTTTTTTGAATGGCATTGGATATTTGATTAAAATTGCCTTCTATATTACCCATTTGAAAATTGAGCTGTGCTACAGAGATTTTTATTTTTTTCATATTTTTTATTTTTATTTATAATTTATAGCTTATAAGTTAATTTTATTTTTTCAAGCATGGCTTTATCTTCACACACTAATTTTTCTGGGGTGTCCGATATTTTAACCACTGCTTGATGATTGATATGAGTAAGTTTTATGACAGTATCTAACGAGGGGATAGAAAAATCGTTCGTTAAATTAGTACCAATGCCAAATAAAACCGGGATAGTTTGATGGAAATAATCATAAATTTCAATCATTTTGGGAAAAGTAAGCGAATCGCTAAACACCAGTAATTTTTCTTTTGGGTTAATATTATGCTCATGATAATAGGCAAGGACTTTATTTCCCCAAACAATTGGGTCGCCTGAATCGTGTCTTAGCCCCCGATATTGCTCGGCTAATTCTGGGGTGAATTCTTCTAAAAATTTATCTATATTAATGACGTCGGTTAAGGCAACCGCCAATAGGCCTTTGTATTCTTTTAGCCATAATGTTAGCCCAGCTTCTTGGTGCCGTGCCAAATTAGGACATAAAACTTGAAATGCTTGTATATATTCATGGGCCATTGTGCCAATGGGCTGTGTATTTAACTTTTTTGATAATAATATATTACTGGTGCCATATAAAAAATGTGGTATGGTTTGATGCAAATAATGCACAACATAGCTTTGCCATGCTAATGAAAAGCGCCTTCGGGTACCAAAGTCTGAAAATTTAAAAGCAGATAAATTGTTTTGAATTTTAGCCTGTTTTTTAAGATAAGCTATTTTAGATTCTAATTTTAATTTTGCCTCGGAAATAAGCTCAGGGCTTTCAATGGTTCGGGTATAAGACTCGCTGATAATCGCCAAAATAGGGACTTCAAACAAAATGGTTTCAAGCCAAGGGCCTGAAATAATTAACTCAAAATGGCTAGGATCGGCTGTAATTTTTATTTGTTTGCTGTTTAGTCGAAAATTTTTCAAATAACTTAAAAAATCATCTTGAAAGACATCAAGCGATTTTAAGTAGATTAATTCATCTAAGGTAAAATGTAAATTCCCAAGCTGATTAATGGCTTCTTGAATGCTATCAGAAATAGGCCCAAGTTTTGCACCAATATATTCTTTTCTATAAATAAATTTATATTTAGCCTCTGCATCACGAAAATGATGAAATACGCATTGCATCATCGTGAGTTTATAAAAGTCTGTGTCTAGTAAGCTAGAAATGATAATCATAAGGCATCGGAGCTAGCGATGATTTTTGCCCCTGCAATACGCATTTGCTCTAGGGCTTCTTGGCTTGTTAAGGGCGTTAAACCACGGCAAGCCGCTACATTCACTATAACCTCAAAGCCAGCTTGCAATAGCTGTAAAACAGAGGTTTTGACACAATAATCTGTGGCCAATCCACCTATTAATACAGCCTGGATATGCCGAGTCTGCAAAAATTCGATTAGTCCCGTGCTTAATTTTTCGGCTAAATCATGATAGCAAGCCCCATAAGGATGCATATCGGGCTCAAGGCCTTTCCACACAAAATAATCATAGTCACTCGGATGGGGTAATCCAGCGATTAAATTAAAGCCTTTGGTGCCTGGCACACAATGCTTTGGCCAATAATGCGTCATATTTTTGGCTTGAATTTTAGACAAAACAGGATGCTGTTCTGTTGCCAGCCAATCAGGGTGTGCCGGATGGGCATCTTTGCTGCCAAGACGATATTGGGCAAAAGCCGCTTGTTTATTGAGCTCAGCGACAATATGTTGCCCATCTGGAATGGGTAATTCATCGGGACAAAGTTCAGTGAAACCATTTTGGGCGTCGATATCTAAGCTGGCTATAAATTGCTTAGGAGGCATCTGGAAGGCTTGTTTATTCATATTATACTTACTCTAGGGTTGACTTAGTGGCTTACACACACTATCATTTAATTCATTATGGAATATTTACCCAAAAATTTCAACTCTTCCTCGTTATTATATTATCGAGTTGCCGTATTTGGTGGCTCATTTGATCCGCCTACCTTAGGTCATGAAAGTGTGATTGATCAGTTATACTTAAAATTCGATGAGATTTTGCTTGTTCCAAGTTTGGCCCATGCTTTTGATAAAAAATTAAGCGATTTATCTGTGCGCTTAGAGCTATTAGGTTTTTTTATAGAAAAACTAGAAAATAAATATGCTGATTTTAAAAATAAAATTAAAGTTTTAAATATAGAGCCAGAATTAAGTCACTTGCATGCCACTGGCCATGTATATACTTACGATGTTTTAGAAAAAATTGAAGCAATCTATCAGTCTAAAATGAAAGAACAAAAAATAGCAGGGCAACTTGAACTCAGTTTTGTGATAGGCCCAGATTTAGCCAATCCCAGTATATTTAATCGTTTTTATCGTGCCAGCGATATCCTTAAAAAATGGCCTATAGTGGTAGTAGAACAAACGCTTGCCATTCGCAGTACATACGTTCGAGAGTATATAGCCAAAAATGCGCTCACCTTGTCAACAGAAAATTTAATAAAAAATTTAAGCCCACTGTTAGGATCTCGCTTAAGCCATGAAATTGCCAAGAAAAAACTTTATTTCCCTGTGCTTAATCTAACAGAAAGTCTAAAAGCGAATCTAGAAACTTTTCAAGTTAAATTAGATTTGGCTATATTTAGCATTCAAAATAACCAGTTATTTATTTTAATGTGTGAAAATAATATCAATAATTTATTAGAATTGCCTTGTGCTTTTATTCATGCCAGACAAGATAAAGTTTTAGATGAGGCCTTGAATCGAAGTTTTTTAGAAAAACTAGGCCATCTTCCAAATTATCATGAACAAGTGATAACACAAGGCAGCCAAATTTTAGAACAAGCTTGGTGTTTAAGTATTACCTATTTTTGTTTAAGTTCAAATATAACTTTAAGTAATCCTAACGCCAAGTCTAAGTGGGTAAAAATCAATGATTTTTTGAATAATGCACCACAAGAAGATCAAAAAAATAAAATTATGTTATGCCTCGAGCGCTTTAAAAACAAAGCCAGTTATACTTCTATTCCTGCATATTTATTGCCAACATTATTTACATTAAGTGAATTACAAAAAATTTACGAAATCGTCTTAAATTATAAATTAGAAAAAAAATCGTTTAGAAGACGCTTTTTGGACTCAGATCTACTAGAAGACACGGGTCAAATTCGTAAAGCCAATCATCGGCCTGCCCAATTATACCGCCTTAAAAATACAAGCCATTCGCCGTATTATTTTAATAGAATGATTGAAGGTTCAAGAAGTTAGCCAACTTATTTATTAATTAACCCCGCGCACCTAACTCTATTGACAAGTCGATTAACTAGTATATGATCATTAACTCAATATAATTTAACTTGATGCTTAAACACTAGGGAGCAATCATTTATGAAGCTATTAACTCAAAATCAACTGCAACAAGCCAGTGGGGGCTTGAGTCTATATGGCTTGTCACCTGGCCAGATGCAATATATTGGTTCAATGACTTTTGAAATTGTCCCTAAGATTTTATTGCCGGCTTTAATGACAGTCGCGAATATAAATTCAGAAAGCCTAGGGGCAAAAATAGGGATTCACACCGCTTCAATCTTGTCTCTGACAGCGAGTTTTATGGCAGGAAATGCTTTACTTGTCGAGCATCATGCACAAAAATTTAACCAAACAGGAACAGTATAAAATAAATAAAAAATAAATAAAAAATAAATAAAAAATAAATTAGAGTAGTATTGAGATGTCTTTTTTTTACGGACCTATTAATAAAAGTATATTTACCCAAGAATTAGAGTTATTTGGCAAATGTTTATTGGCCAATCCAAAAGACATCTATTTTGGTTATAAAACATCGGCTGTTAATCAGGACCCAATCAAAAAACAATTATATGCCTATGTAGGCGAAGATAAAATTGAAGTGAATATTTCAAAATTATTAGAAAAAGCCGATTTTACGCATATTAATTTATCCTCATCAGATAGCCAGGCTTATCTTAATCTTAATCTTAATTTTAATCATTATAATTATAATTCTGGCCATCATTCAGAACCCCAGTTTTCACAGGCAGAAAAAAAAGCGATTCAGTATTATACGGGATCAGGTTATTTGAGTATTAATAATTTGATGTATACAAAGGGTGAGAAATATGAAATTAATAATATTAAGCATAGTGACATTGCTAAAGATTTGTTAGATACGATGTTTTTAAGTTCAGCTTTAAATAAAATCATGCCTACCCAAAGCAGCAATATGCTGCATTCTTATAGAGGTGAGCATAGTACCAGTCAAGCCGAAATTCAAGAAAGAATCAAGCAAGCTAAAGCAATAGCTAACTCAGATGATTCAGATGCTTTTACTAAAACCCCAGCATACATGAGTACGTCTTCTAGTAAACACGTGGCAGATGATTTTGCCTCTTCTTTTTCACAATCTAAAGTATTGATTGAGTTTGATGGGCTATATGGCAAATCAATAGAGGGGATTTCATTGGTGTCAGGGGAAAAAGAATATTTATTACCCCCTGGAAAAATTCAGTGGACCGGATATCAGAAAAAAGAAACAGAGTTTGGCTCTTGTCATGAATTTAAAGCAAAAGTGGTTAACCCGCTTATATTAGACGAAAATAATGCTAATGTTAAAGATATACTCGAATTTAAAAATTTATATGAGTGGTACGAAAATCACAGCCAAGAAAGCGATCTGAGTTTTATCACCGAACATAATCAGCAACAATATCTTGCCCTTGCCCCCAAGGCTTTGATTTTGCCCGTACAAGAAGAGGCTGCTCATTATTTAAGTTAAAAAAACCTAATTATCTAGCTTTATGATCTTCGCGATGGCTGTCCCATGCCTTAATGTCACTTCAATTTGAGCGCCGATTGTAAGCTGTTGGCTAGAAGTAATAATGTCGTTATTTAGGGGGTTTTTGATAATGGCATAGCCTCGGTCTAATGTATTTAAGGGGCTAACGGCATGCAGCATTCTTGCTGTACTAGCCAGCTGATGTCTGAAAAAAGCCAATTTATTTGTAATTAAGCTAATTAACGCTTTATTTAAAGCAAGTAACTTTTCTTGAGCCATTTTAATTTTTTGCCCGGGGTGTTGTAGGCGCTTGCTTAATAAATCAAGTGATTGTTGATGGGTTCTTAAATGGCGTTGCATTAACTCAAGTAAGCTTTTTTCTGCACCAGAAATAAACTGTTTTAAATCAGCTATATTCGGTACGCTTAATTCAGCGGCAGCTGTTGGTGTCGCCGCACGCAAGTCGGCCACAAAATCTGCAATCGTTATATCGGGCTCATGACCTATACCTGAAATAACAGGGAGCGTCGATTCGGCAATGGCTCTGGCAACTTTTTCTTCATTAAAGGCCCATAAATCTTCTAAGCTACCACCGCCTCGAGCTAAAATAATGATATCGCAATAAGCATGCTTATTTGCGAGCGCTAAAGCCTCCGTAATTTTAAGCGCAGCCTCAGCGCCCTGTACTAGAGTAGGGTAAATACACACTTCGGCAAGGGGATAACGGCGTTTTAAAGTCGTTAAAATATCGCGAATCGCTGCGCCAGTTGCCGAGGTGATAATGGCTATTTTTTTGGGGAAAGCAGGGAGGGGTTTTTTATTTTTAGCATCGAATAAGCCAGCTTGAGACAGCTTTTTTTTGAGTTGCTCAAAAGCATGTTGAAGCGCGCCTTCGCCGGCTAAAATAAGCTCAGAAATAATTAATTGATATTCTCCTCTTGGCTCATACAAACTGACGGTGGCCTGAGCAATGACATGAAGCCCGTCAACTGGGTCAAAAGTTAAGCCCGATTTATTTTTAAATAAGGCACAGCGCACTTGGGCAAATTCATCTTTTAAAGAAAAATAGACGTGACCTGAACGGGGTTTGGCCACATTAGACAATTCTCCTTGAATCTGGATGTTCCCATAGGCGTCTTCTAATAGCTGCCGGGTAGTCCGATTAAGATCGCTAACCGATATCACGTGCACTTACAAGCTCCTTTACTAAAAATCATTTTTTAGGTATACTACGCGATAATTTTACCTATGTGAATCTGGGGGCAATATGCGAATTTTAGATGTGGCACTTACCTTTGATGACGTTTTACTTTTACCTAGGCATTCTACTGTACTGCCAAAAGACGTTCGGCTCAATACCCATATTACAAGAGAGATTCATCTTAATATTCCCCTGGCATCAGCGGCTATGGATACCGTATCTGAGGCCAAAATGGCCATTGCGATGGCGCAAGAAGGTGGCATTGGAATTTTGCATAAAAATATGTCTATAGACGAACAAGTAGAGCAGGTTCGCCGAGTCAAAAAATATGAAAGTGGCATTATTAGTCATCCAATTACCACTCGACCTGATACGACGGTGGGCGATTTATTAAAAATTATTGCAGAACATCAAATTTCAGGTGTACCCGTAGTCTCTGAAAAAGGCGAGTTAATGGGCATTGTCACGCAAAGAGATTGGCGTTTTGAAAGCAATTATCAACTGCCTGTTTCGGTTATTATGACCCCCAAAGAAAAATTAGTGACGGTTTTAGAGGGCACGCCTCAAGAACAGGCCATTGAATTATTTAAACATCATCGCCTTGAAAAAATATTGGTGGTGAATAGCCAATTTGAGCTTCGTGGCATGGTCACGGTTAAAGACATTCAAAAACAAAAAGACAAACCCATTGCCAGCAAAGACAATCAACAAAGATTAAGAGTGGGGGCCGCAGTAGGCACAGGCCCTGAAACAAAAGAGAGGGTCGCAGGATTAGTCAACGCAGGGGCAGACATTATTGTAGTCGATACCGCGCATGGCCACTCACAAGGTGTGTTAGATACCGTAAAGTGGGTTAAAACACAGTATCCTGAGGTACAAGTCATTGGCGGGAATATTGCGACCGCAGAGGCCGCGTTAGCTTTGATTGAAGCAGGTGCCGATGGGGTAAAAGTAGGTATTGGCCCCGGGTCGATTTGTACTACACGTGTGGTAGCAGGGGTAGGCGTACCACAAATTACGGCAGTGATGAATGTGGCTAAAGCCTTAAAAGATACGGGTGTGCCTATTATTGCAGATGGGGGCATTCGTTATTCAGGCGATATAGCCAAAGTCATCGCAGCGGGTGCCTCTGTCGTGATGGTTGGGGGGTTGTTAGCGGGTACGGAAGAAGCACCAGGCGAAGTGATTTTATATCAAGGCCGATCTTATAAAGCCTATCGTGGCATGGGATCATTGGGCGCTATGTCACAGCAACAAGGTTCAAGTGATCGCTATTTTCAATCTAAAGAAGAAGGCATCGAGAAATTGGTACCAGAAGGCATAGAAGGCCGTGTGCCTTATAAAGGCAACATGATTCATGTTGTGTATCAATTAATAGGTGGGCTGCGATCTAGTATGGGGTATTGTGGCGCAAAAAATATTCACGAAATGCAGAACGATACCAATTTTGTTCGCATTACGGCAGCAGGAATGCGTGAGTCGCATGTTCATGATGTGTCTATTACTAAAGAAGCGCCAAACTATAGGCGTGAATTTGATTGATTTATAATTTTTAATTAAAGCAGTAGTTTAAATATGCAAAAAAAACATCAAGATAAAATCATGATTATTGATTTTGGTTCACAGTATACGCAATTAATTGCCAGACGTGTACGTGAAGCAGGAGTGTATTGTGAAATTTTCCATCATGAAACCGATCCTGAAAAAATCAAAAATTTTCAAGCCAAAGCCATTATTTTATCGGGAGGCCCTGAATCGGTTACTCAGAACCAAGCGCCGGTTATTCCCGATATTATTTTTAAATTATCTTTGCCGATTTTAGGCATTTGTTATGGTATGCAGGCTTTAGCGATTCAATTAGGTGGCAAAGTAGAAAGCTCAGTAAATCAGCGTGAATTTGGTCATGCGGCGTTAACCATACCGGCTGTTGCGCCCGCTAATTTATTATTTAATGCAGTATGCGATCATGTCGATTCAGAAGGACAAAGCGTATTAGATGTTTGGATGAGCCATGGCGATAAAGTAACGGCTTTGCCGCCTAATTTTGTGGCCTTAGCTCAAAGTCATCATGCGCCTATTTCAGCCATGGGAAATTTAGAAAAAAATTGGTATGGCGTACAATTTCATTTAGAAGTGACGCACACACACCAAGGCATGTTATTGCTCCAGCATTTTTTATTTGATATTGCCCAATGTCAAAAAAACTGGACAACGCAAAATATAGTAGAAGATATTATTACTGCGGTTCGCGAGCAAGTAGGCGATCAAAAAGTATTACTGGGGTTATCTGGCGGGGTAGATTCTTCTGTTGTGGCGGCAATTTTGCACAAAGCCATTGGCAATAAATTATATTGTGTATTTGTCGATACGGGTTTATTAAGATTAAACGAAGCCGAACAAGTTCAATCTATGTTTGATAAACATTTAGGTATTAACTTAACAACGGTTTATGCTAAAGACCGATATTTTGAAGCATTAAAAAATATAGCTGATCCAGAGGCCAAAAGAAAAGTTATTGGCAAATTATTTATTGATATTTTCGAAGAGGCCTCTAAAAAAATATCCACTGAAAAACAAATTAAATTTTTAGCACAAGGGACAATCTATCCAGATGTAATTGAATCATCAGGAGGGGCAGGAAAAACAGCCTCTCATGTGATTAAATCCCATCATAATGTGGGGGGATTGCCAGCGGATCTTAATTTTGAATTAGTCGAACCTATTCGTGCTTTATTTAAAGACGAAGTACGTAAACTGGGCTTAAATTTAGGGTTGCCTTATGATATGGTTTATAGACATCCTTTTCCTGGACCAGGCCTTGGGGTCAGAATTTTAGGTGAGGTTACTTTAGAAGCCGCTGAAACCTTAAGAAAAGCCGATGCGATTTTTATTGAGCTATTACATAAATATGATTATTATCAAAAGGTTTCACAAGCGTTTGCTGTTTTTTTACCGGTAAAATCAGTAGGCGTTATGGGCGATGGCCGAGTGTATGCGCCAGTGATTGCGCTAAGAGCAGTAGAAACCATTGATTTTATGACGGCAAAATGGGCGCATTTGCCTTATGAATTATTGGAAGAAGCTTCATTAAGAATAGTAAATGAAGTACAAAATGTTTCAAGAGTGGTTTATGATATTTCAGGAAAACCTCCTGCTACCATAGAATGGGAATAAGTGCACAAGATTATTTTTGGATGAAAAAAGCCATGAAAATGGCTGATTTATCAGAGGACGCAGGTGAAATACCTGTAGGCGCTGTTATCGTGTATAAAAATACATTGATAGCAGAAGCCCATAATCAGCCCATTAAGCTTTGCGATCCAACTGCACACGCTGAAATGCTTTGTTTAAGAAAAGCGGCTAAAGCCTTAAAAAACTATCGTCTTAATCAGACTACTTTGTATGTGACCTTAGAGCCTTGTGCAATGTGCGCAACCGCTATCATACATGCCAGAGTAGAGCGCGTGGTGTTTGGCGCTTTTGATCCTAAAGCAGGTGCAATGGGCGGGTATTTTTCTATTCCCAAAAAGTTGTGCCATCTTCATAAAAATATGGACATTATTTCAGGCGTGTATGCGCAAGAAAATAGCGATAAATTAAAAAGGTATTTTGCTAAAATAAGGCAAAAAAATAAAATAAATCATATTCATTAATCTGGGTTTTGGATAAAAAAATGTTTATCAAATCAAAAAAAGGGTTATCAGACTTTCGCTTAAATCAGTTGCAAGAAAAAATAGCGGCATTGTTGCCAGGTGTCAAAATACGCAAACAAAATTGTTTTTTTTACGTTAATTTTAGCCAGGGTTTTGAAGGGCATCAAGATCATTCAAAATTAATGAATATATTAGGCTCAGAAAATAATTTAGATTTAGATTTAGATTTAAATTTAGATTTAAATTTAGATTTAAATTATTCTAGTTTATTTATTTTACCTCGAGTCGGCACCATGTCGGCTTGGCAAACCAAAAGCTTAGAAATCATACATCAAAGCGGCCTAACATGGGTCGAAAATATAGAACAGCTTAAATTATTTGAACTGAGCTTTGAACTTGGCTTTGAAGAAGATAAACCCCTTACGCCAGAGCAGCTTAGCTTAATTTTACCGGTATTGCATGATCAAATGACCGAGTCGGTTATAACCGATATCAAAAAATTGAAATCTGTATTTTCAAAAAAGCAAGCCACTGCTTATTTTTCTTTAGATTTATCTAAGCCATCAGAAAATATTTTAGAAAGTTATAATCAAGAAAAAGGCTTAGGGCTGACAGAGATTGAAATCAATTATTTGTATCAGCAATATCAAAATCTGGGTCGAAAAGCGACAGATGTTGAACTGATGATGTTTGCACAAATCAACTCAGAGCATTGTAGACATAAAATATTCAAATCAAAATGGGACATTAACCAGCAAAAGCAAGCCCATACCTTATTTGATTATATTAAACAAACCACTCAAGATAAGCCAAGTCATATTAAAATTGCCTATAAAGACAATGCTGCAGTGGCCTTCGATTTTATTTCAGAACAGCAGCTTTATCATTCTGTTTTAAAAGTTGAAACCCATAATCACCCAACCGCTATTTCACCTTTGCCAGGTGCTGCAACTGGCGTAGGGGGAGAAATAAGAGATGAAGCCGCAACTGGTCGTGGCGCCATACCCAAAATGGGCTTGACGGGATTTACGGTATCTGATTTACATATACCAAATTGTCCTCAATCTTATGAAGACAGCCGTACAAAAAATAAACCTGCGCATATGGCCTCGGCATTAGACATTATGCTTGAAGCCCCTATTGGTGGGGCAAGATTTGGCAATGAATTTGGTCGGCCCAATGTATGTGGTTATTTTAGAAGTTATAGTTATATTTATAATAATAATAATATAGATAAAATTTCAGTTGGCTTTCATAAGCCTATTATGATTGCCGGTGGTTTAGGTAATATCCGGCAACAAAATGTGAATAAAATTTCATTTTTACCGGATACGCCTATTATTGTATTAGGCGGGCCGGCGATGGAAATTGGTTTAGGGGGTGGAGCGTCTTCTTCTCAGGCCTTAGGAAAACAAACAGCCAGTTTGGATTATGCCTCTGTTCAGCGAGATAATGCGGAAATGGAACGACGTGCACAAGAAGTGATTAGTGCTTGCAGTCAGCTCGATCAAAATCCTATTTTATCGGTACATGATGTGGGGGCAGGGGGGCTTTGTAATGCAGTTCCTGAATTAGTTCACGATGCCGATTTAGGGGTACTGGTTCAGTTAAGATCCATTCCTAGCGCCGATCCTAGTTTGTCGCCATTAGGGATCTGGTGTAATGAAGCGCAAGAGCGTTTTGTACTTGCTGTTGCCCCTAATTTATTAGCCGAATTTAAAAAAATTGCGCAACAAGAAAATTGTCCTTATGCGGTTATTGGCATTTCAACCAAAGAAAAACAGCTTAAAATATGGGACAGTTTATATCAAAACTATCCTGTTGATTTACCGATGGAAATGTTATTAGGTGATTTACCTATTCCAGAAATTAAGATTAATTTAGCGTTATCTGACCAAAAAATTCCCGAAAAAATCCAAGTAAAACAAGAAAAAGAACAAGAAAAAGAACAAGAAAAAGAGATTAGCTTAATCTTGAATCAAGTTTTGGCTGTTCCGACGGTAGGAGACAAAAGTTTTTTGATTACCATTGGTGATAGAAGTGTTGGTGGAAAAATAGCACGAGACCAATTAGTCGGACCTTATCAAATTCCGGTATCAGATTGTGCCGTGAGTATGATAGATGATGAGCAATATATAGGCGAAGCCATGAGTATGGGAGAGCGCCCTGTTTTGGCTTTATTAAATGCAGGCGCTTCCAGCAGAATGAGCTTAGCAGAAGCCATCTTAAATATTTTTTCGGCAGATGTGATAGATCCTAAACAGATTACCTTTTCAGCTAACTGGATGGCAGCAGCCAAAATCCCAAAAGAAGGTTTAAAATTATATGAAGCGGTGAAAGCAGCCAGTTTATTGTGTCAAGAATTAGGCATGGCCATTCCTGTGGGAAAAGATTCTTTATCTATGGTCACACAATGGGAAGATAATCAAGTTGTTTCTCCGGTTACCTTAATTGCCACCGCTTTTGCGCCAGTGAGAGATGTTAGGCATACGTTAACGCCTTTACTTAATGTGATTTCTCCCTCTGTGTTAATTCAGGTTGATTTAGCAGAAGGCAAAATGCGTTTAGGGGGAAGTATTTATGATCAAACACAAAAGCAATTGAGTGCGACTTGTCCAGATCTGGATAATGTACCCCAGTTTAAGCAATTTATGCATGCGCTAATAGCGCTAAAACAAGAAAAACTCGTATTGGCTTATCATGATAAAAGCGATGGGGGTATTTGGGCGACGTTATGTGAAATGGCGTTCGTGACCCAATGCGGATTATGTATTGATATTTTGGATAAAAACCAAAAAATCACTTTGGATTGGTTGCTTAATGAAGAATTAGGCGTTGTGTTACAAATTGAAAAAGCTAATTTAGATAAATTTAATGAGATTATGCTTAAGTATAATTTATTAGATAACATCAGTCAGGTTGCGACAATACAAGCTGAAAAGAGGATTACTATCCCTGATTTAGATTATCAGGAAAATTTAGTGGAGTTACAGGGACATTGGTCTGCAACGAGCTTAGCCATGACAGCCTTAAGAGACAATCCGGCGTGTGCTATACAACTTAAAGAAAACATACAAACAAATAATTTACCTAAATTATTTGTTAAAAATATAAATTCTGATATAGCGCTAGAATTAAAATCAAAAATAAAAATAAGCACAAGATCAGAGCTTAAGCCAAAAGTGGCCATTTTACGAGAGCAAGGCATTAATGGCGCCAGAGAAATGGCTGCGGCCTTTAAACGTGCAGGTTTTAACACAAGTATTATTCATACCAATGCCTTATTAACAGGCGAGTATGATTTACAAGATTTTTCGGGCTTGGCGGTTTGCGGCGGCTTTTCTTATGGCGATGTATTAGGTGCAGGAACAGGGTGGGCACATAAAATTTTGTTTAATCCTATTTTGTTTAAAATGTTTAGCAATTTTTTTGAGCGATCAGATACTTTTACGTTGGGCATTTGTAATGGATGCCAAATGTTATCGCAATTAAAAAACATGATACCAGGGGCAGCACACTGGCCAAATTTTCAGCAAAATTTATCTGAGCAATTTGAAGCGCGATTAGTGATGGTTAAAATAGTAGAAAGCCAGTCTTTGTTTTTTAAAGACATGGCTGATTATATGTTACCTATTGTGGTCTCTCATGGAGAAGGCAGAGTACAACATTTGGATAGTTCGGCACAAAAGTTGGTGACTTTGCGTTATATAGACAATACTGAAAGTATGACCGAGCGTTATCCCTTTAATCCTAATGGTTCAGTTAACGGTGCAACAGGATTTTCATCAGAAGATGGCAGAGCCTTAATTATGATGCCTCATCCTGAAAGAGTATTTAGAAAAACACAATTTTCTTGGTACCCAGAAAATGTCAATAGGAATAAAGAAGAGGATAGCCCTTGGATGCAATTATTTTATAATGCTAGAAGCTGGATAAAAGATTAGTTATGCTAAAATATATCACGAAGATTGATTTACACTCAAATTTAGAATGGGTGGAAACCAATCTTCGGGGTAAAGAGCTGATGAGCATGCCTTTATTAAATAAAGGCACGGCATTTTCTTTGCAAGAGCGATTAGAATTAGGGTTATTGGGCAAGCTGCCCTATCAAGTTGAAACCCTAGAAGAACAATTGGTTCGTGCTAGGTATCAATATACACGCTACAAAAGTGTGTTACAAAAATACATTTATTTAAATAATTTACACGATAAAAATGAAATATTATTTTATAAATTATTGTCAGAAGATTTGGTGGATATTCTGCCTTTGCTTTATACACCGGGTGTTGGTAAGGCCATTAAGAAATTCAGTTTAGAATTTCGCCAACCCAGGGGCTTATATCTTAATTTACCGGATAAAATGCATTTAAGTAAAATATTTGATAATCGGACTCATCCAGATATTCGCTTAATTGTCGTCACAGATGGCGAGGGCATTTTAGGTTTAGGCGATCAGGGGATAGCAGGTATTGATATCCCCATTGCCAAACTGACGTTGTATAGCTTATGTGGGGTTAATCCTTATCAGACTTTACCCATTATGTTAGATGTGGGCACAGATAATCAAGATCTGCTGAATGATCCTTTATATTTAGGCTGGAGACACAAAAGAGTCCGCGGTAAAGAATATGAAGATTTAATTCATGATTTTGTGCAGTTAATTCATCAACAGTTCCCTCATGCTTTTATACATTGGGAAGATTTTGGGAAATATAATGCGCGCGCTATTTTAGATAAATATCGTGATACACATGTGATGTTTAATGACGATATGCAAGGAACCGGTGTGGTTGCGCTGGGGGCATTTTTAACTGCAATGCAAGCAACAGATATTCCGTTAGATCAGCATAAAATTGTTATTTTTGGCGCAGGAACAGCGGGTTCAGGTATAGCAGAACAAATTCATAATGCAATGGTTAGGCTGGGTGTGCCTGCAGATAAAGCTTACCAACAATTTTGGTTAATAGATAAAAATGGATTATTATTAAGCAATTCTGTTGATCTTGAGCCTTATCAAAAAGTATTTGCTAGAACCCCTTACCAAATAAATTATTTTAATCACCCCGAAGATTTGTCTTTGTTAAATATTATTCATGAAGTTAAACCGACAATATTAGTAGGCACATCGGCAAAAAAAGATGCTTTTTCAGAAGAAGTGATTAAAGCCATGTCGCAAAATACGCCTATTCCTATTATTTTTCCTTTGTCTAATCCCCCTGAAAAATCAGAAGCTACACCAGAAGACATTTTACTTTGGTCAAAAGGGAAAGCGTTAATAGCAACGGGTAGTCCTTTTCAACCGGTCGATTTTGAAGGTAAAAAATACAGCATTACGCAATGTAATAATGCCTTAGCTTTTCCAGGTATTGGTTTGGGTGTGATGGCCGCAAAAGCTTCATGTGTCACTGAAAATATGCTTTGGGCGGCATCTAAAGCCATTGCAGATTACACCCATGAAAAATATAATATTTTGTCTGAAAAATTGCTATTACCGCCTATTAGTGATATCAAACTGGTGGCTTTTAAAGTTGCGGTTGCGGTGGCAAAATCGGCTTTTGAGGATAAGGTTGCAACCCATCCTCTTCCCATTTCCTCTTTTGAGCAGTTAATAGAAAAAACCATTTGGCAGCCTTATTATCGCGAAATTAAGCCTTTAAAATAAAGAATGAATGCCATTGTGCCCCCTGATTTTTTTTGTTAGAATGCCACTTTATTTTTTTAACAAGTAGGTGGTTATTATAAAATGAAAAAATCTCAAACATATTATGATTCTTCAGATTCAGATTTAAATTCAGATTCAGATTCAGATCTGAACAGTAATAGAAAAAAACAGGTTAAAATGGAAAAACAAGATCAAGATACGCAACATCAAAAAAATCATAAATTATTAGAAGCCTGTAAATTAGGGGATAGTAATGCAGTCGAGGAAATGCTAAAAAATGGCGCAGATCTGAATGCAAAATCACCTACAATGGGTTTTTCTGGGCTTATGCTGGCTTGTATTTATGGACATCTATCTGTAGTTACGCTATTAGTTAATCAAAAAGTAGACTTATTCCAAAAAAGTAAAAACGGCCACACCGCTTTTACCTGTGCTGCAGCTTATGGACATATTTCCATTTTAGAAAAATTGTTAGAGGCGGGTGCAAATATAAATGAACAAGATAATTTTGGGCATACGGCTTTGATGTGGGCCACTATAAAAAACCAATGGAAAGCCGTGGATTTTTTAATTGAAAAAGGTGCTCAAAAAGAATTGATTTCAACACTAGGTTATACGGCATTGATATTAAGTGCTAGATATAATGCAATGGAGGCTTTTGACGTTTTGTACAAAAAAGGAGCAAATATTGATAGTGTGGTCGAAAGAAATGGTTACACAGCATTAATCTATGCTGCTAGACATGGGCATTTATACATAATGGAGCAGTTGGTTTCTTTAGGTGCTAAAAAAGAGATTAGGGATAAAAAAGGGTTAAATTATTTAGAGGCAGCTTATAGTTGTGGACAGCTTGATATTGTGAGTAGCCATATTGCAGAATTCATTCGCCTTAAAAAACATGAAGAATTGCACGAAGAATGGCAAGAAGCATGCCTAGAAGAAGGCATTGGTTCAAAACGCATGCCAACCGTTAGGTTCAGTGAAAAAAAACCAGCTGGCCTAGAAAAGCCAAAAATCAAAAATCTTCAAAATAAAATTAAATAATGTTTAAATTTTTATAGTGTAAAATTCACCCTGCCTGCATTGGGCAGGGTTTTAATTGTTCAAATTCGATGTTTTCATCTAATATTATTATATGAATTTCAGAGATAACGCCATCAAACATGCCCAGTCTTTTTCTGTTAATAACAGCCCACCGAATATTGTCAATAAAAGCGGATGGTTTTTATTAGTAGCTTGTATTGTATTTATATTATCTGTTTTTATATGGAGTATATTTGGAGATATTAATACAGAGGTAATTGGTCAAGGTATTGTGGTGATAGAAAATGGTAAAATATTTACGCTAGATGGCATCAAAGATAACAGCACGCTTAAAAAAATCAACAGCCCATTGGGCGCTTTAGTCAAACAGGGTGAAACATTAGTTGAGTTGGATCAAAGCGAACTGGCCAATCAAATTAAAGTATCAGAAAATTATATCGCCACGCTTAAGTCCGAGTATGATAACTTAAAAAATCAAGAAAAAGAAGATGTTTTAGTAAGAGAGCTTTTTTATAAAGAAAAAGAAAGCATGTTAAACAAAGTGATTAAACTGGAAACTGCTTCTATTGATTTTTTAGACGATTTAATTAAAAAACAAAATGACATGCTCAAAAAAGGCTATGTCAATCGATTTGATTACTCGAAAGTGCTTCTTGATTTAACAGCAAGTAAAAAAGCACTTTCAGGCAGCAATGAAGAGTTACTTGAAATAAATAATGATCGAAATCGAATCAAGCAAAATTGGATAGAGAAAACAAGAGATCTAACTTTAAAAATACAATCTGAAGAATTTAGGGTCAATGAGCTTAAGTCTGGTTTTTTTCTAGCAAAAGAAATAAAAAGCCCTATAGATGGCATCGTAATAGGCATTTTATCTTCAGAGGGCGACAGCATTAAATCAGGTCAGCCTATTATGACGCTTTCTACTACGGGAGAAGGCCTTGGGACAATCGCCTATTTTTTACCTGAAAATGCTAAAAAAATAAAAAAAGGCATGAAAGCCTTAATTTCTCCTTCTAATATAAAAGCAGAAGAATATGGCAGTTTAGTTGGTGAAGTCGTAGATGTAACGGCTTTTCCAACCAGCAGCAACATGATGATGGCCGTATTAAAAAATGAATTATTAGTCAAAAACTTAGGTCAAGATCAGGCTAAAATGATGGTTAATTTGAGGATTTTGCCCGATCCCAATAATAAAACAGGGTACAAATGGTCTTCTTCTAATGGGCCAGAAGAGAAAATTACGCCAGGATCCATCGCGCAAATAAAAATTGTTACGCGCAAGCAAAGACCGATTTATTTATTAATCCCTACTGTTAAAAAAATATTTATTTAGATGAGTAGTCAATGAGTATTGAAACAGTCATTGATGAAAAGAAGATTTTTGAAAAAGTAGATTCCCCTACGCTCATTCAAATGGAAGTCTCAGAATGTGGTGCAGCAGCATTAGGCATTGTCTTTGGTTATTACCAAGCTTTTATTCCCCTTGAGCAGTTACGAGTGGAATGTGGTGTCACCAGAGATGGCTCCAATGCCTATTACTTAGTTCAAACAGCAAGAAAATATGGTTTTGAATGCCATGCGATTATGTTTGAAGATAAAATAGCTGAGTTAAAGCATATACGTACGCCTTTTATTGTGTACTGGGATTTTAATCATTTTTTAGTCGTAGAAGGAGTGGGGGATAAATCTGTTTATCTCAATGATCCATCTATAGGCAAAAGAACCGTTTCTATTGATGAGTTTAATCAAAGTTTTACCGGTGTGGTGATTGCTTTATATCCCAATGAGCATTTTAAGAAAGTAAAAAAACAAAGGCACATGCTTAATTTTGTTAAAACAGAGGTAAGTGAAAAGAAATCCACTTATTTTTTTCTTGCACTGAGCAGTCTTTTTTTGATTGTGCTCGGTATTTTAACCCCAGGGTTTAGTAAAATATTTATTGATGATGTGTTGATTGCAAATCATGGAGAGTGGTTTGCTTATCTTATTTTAGGCATGGTGTTAACCGCAATAATCCGAAATATCTTGTCGTTTTTACAGCAAAGAACATTATTAAAATATAAAATAAGCTTTTTAACTGAAAATAGCAAAAAATTATTATGGCATTTGTTCCATTTGCCCATTACCTTTTTTCAGCAAAGATATATTGGTGATGTTTGTTATCGTTCTCAAGCTTTTCAACGGATAGGGGAATCACTGACCAATAATATTTCATCGTCAGTGATTAATTTAATATCGGTTATATTTTTTATTAGCATTATATTTACAGTCTCTTTTTTTATAGGATTGATATTATTAGGAGGAATTTATTTGATTTATTTGATTTATAAGCATACGAAATCGAAAATAGCCAGTTACTCAATACAGTATTTGCAGTTAAGCGGTGCTTTAAATGGCGTGCAATTAAATGGCATTCAATCTATTGAAATGTTAAAAGCGACCAGTACGCAAGAGGCTTTTTACATTAAGTGGACATCATTACAGGCTAGAATGATAGCCTTGCAACAAAAATTATATAGCATTAATCAATATTCTTCTATTTTAATGAATACCATTGTTGGCTTAATTAATGTCCTTGTTTTATCCTATGGCGCTTGGTTGATTATAAATGGAGAATTGACGGTTGGGACATTAGTAGCGATGCAAACTTTAGTGATGTCTACTTTTGATCCTGTGATGATCTTGTTTTCATTTTCTCAAGAGTTAGAAAAGCTAAAGGCCGATTTTGTGCGAGTGTATGATATTTTGCTTTGCCCTAAAGAAGATTTTAGTGAATCAGAATGTGCTAATAAAGCAAATAATGACGAATCGGGGGTTAATGTCTTAGTATTTAAAGATATTTTTTTCAGATATTCACAGTACGATCCCTTTGTGCTTTCAAATGTATCGTTAAACGTTTTTGCAGGAAAAAAAGTGAGCGTGGTGGGGGCCTCAGGAAGTGGAAAGTCAACCTTGGCAAAAATAGCCGTACGATTATTAATCCCTGAATCAGGTTTGGTTTTTTTGAATAAAATACCCCACAATAGCATTGATTCGGCAAAATTTAAAACATTAATAGGCTATATTGATCAGGAAGTTTTACTTTTTGAAGGAACCATGCGATCAAACATTACTTTTTATGATGAAAGTATTAGCGACGAAGCCATTTTACTGGCCTTAAAAGAAGCTTGTCTATTTGATTTTGTGAATGAAAATGGTGGCTTAGAATATTTTATCGAAGAAGGCGGGAAAAACTTAAGTTATGGTCAAAAACAAAGAGTAGAATTGGCTCGAGCTTTATTGTTTCAGCCAAAAATATTAGTCATGGATGAGGCCACGTCTTATCTTGATTTAACCACAGAAAATTTGATTATGGCCAATCTTAAAAATAAAGGATGTGGTTTATTAGTAATTACACACAGGCTGAGTGCAGTTCAAGACAGTGATCAAATTATGGTATTAAATCAAGGTGTGGTGAGTGAAATAGGGACGCATGAACATCTTTTGGCGAATAATCCTATATATTCGAGTTTGTATCAAAATGATTAGTGAAAAAACCAATATTTTTTTTAAAGTATTAAGTGAAAAGTTAAACATTAAAAATCCTAGATTAAATGGATTTTTAGAGGGCAAAGCAATTAGCATGCATGATGCCTTAAAGATTTTTTCAGAAAAAAATGAACTATCACTTAGGCCGATTACGCTAGATTCAAATTGGTGGAAGTTTGAACAAAGTGTGTTAGTTGGATTTAATGAAAGTGCCGATCCCGTGATTTTGATCCCTCGATTTTTTGGGGGATATCTGATGATAGACGTACTGAATGACGCTGTTATAAAGATTGGTCAAAAAACGGTTGGAAAAATGCAATCTTTGGCCTATATGTTTTATCCTGATTTACCTAAAACTCGAATTAGCATTAAAATGCTGTTAATGCGATCATTTAATCTAAATAGACAAGATTATGCTAAAGTATTTCTCACGCATGTTATTATTGGCTTGTTAGCCTTGGTTTCGCCTATAATTGGGGGCTATTTTTTTACCTATATTATTCCGTATGCTGACAAATCAGCCTTACTTCAAATTAGCTTAGTGTTGATTTCATCTGTGATAATTTCTTCTATTGTAAAATTAAACTATCAAATTGCCGTGACGCGCATTAAACTCATTTCAGATTTATTTATTCAGTCGGCCATTTGGAAACGCTTGACTTTTTTGCCTATTGGGTTTTTCATGTTAATGAACTCAGGGGATTTGTCTAACCGAGCCAGTGCAGTAGAGTCGATTCAACAAGGGTTCTCCAGCGTTACCATAGGCGCCTTATTAACAGGCATCTTTTCAATTTTTAGTTTTACCTATATGTTATATTTGAATATTCGATTATCGCTTTTTTTATTGCTAATCGTTCTGCTGGTTTCTTTTTTTGTATTAATTGCGGCTATTAGACAAAATATACATTATAAAGAAATGTATAAAATTGAGGGAGAGCAATATGGCCGTCTGAATCAAGTTTTTCAAAGTATAGCAAAAATAAAAGTATTTAATGCACAAGGTTCTTTTTATCAACGTTGGTTATCTTTGTTCTTGGAAGAGTGTGACGCAAGAGTCAAATCTGAAAAAATAGCCATTAATATGAGCATTGTGAATAATTTTTCTTTAATGTTAGGAAGTGTGGCCATATTTTATTTTGCCTTTAAGTTAAAAGCCTTTACTTCTTTTGGCGAGTTTTTTGTTTATAATGCGATGTATACAAATTTCGCTTCTTCTTTTGCAGGGCTGACCGATGCATTTGCTCATACGTACAATTTGATACCATTGATGAAAAGAGCCAAGCCTATTTTAAACACAAAACCAGAAGATGTCTTAAATGGGGTAAAACTTAAGGCTATAAAAGGCAGATTGGAAGTAAGCAATGCCTTTTTTAGATATGAAAATCCAGCCAAATATCAGCTAGACGATGATAATTCTTATTTAGATGTATTTGAGTCTGAAAAGTTTATTAGTCCTTGGGTGTTAAAAAATGTGAACATGCAAGTTGAAGAAAATGATTATGTGGCCATCATAGGGGCTTCAGGTTCAGGCAAAACGACGTTAATTAAATTATTATTAGGCTTGATGGTGCCGCAAAAAGGGGCTTTGTCTATTGATAATTATGATTATCAAATTATTGACAAGTTTCATTATCGCAAAGAATTAGGCGTAATTTTACAGTCTTCTACTTTATTTTCGGGCACAATTAGGGATAATATTATGCCGGATGGCTTAGTAGAGTCTGAATTTGTAAAATCCATAGAAGATCTCGACGCCTTGGCCAAAACTTTAGGCATAGATGAATTTATTCAATCTTTGCCCATGAAATACGATACCTTATTATCTGAAGGGGGTAGAAATATATCGATGGGGCAAAAACAAAAAATATTACTGCTTAAAACGTTTATGCGTAAGCCTAAGTTACTTATATTAGATGAGGCTACTTCGGCACTTGATAATGCTTCTCAAATTAAAATATTTGATTATCTCAGCACTTTGAAAGCCACACGTATTGTGGTTTCCCATCGATTAACGACTATAAAACAGGCAAAGAAAATATTTGTGTTAGAAGAAGGGAATTTGATTTTAATAGGGGATTATAAGGCACTGATGGATTCTCGGTTTTTAAAAGATTGTGTATAAAAAACACAAATAAGGCGCCCCAGCCCCACCTAAATTTAAGTGAGGCTAAAGCACTTTATTTTTTTAAAATGGCATTAAGTTCCCTTTATTTGAAGCTCCCACCACCACCACCAGTGCTACAAAATTTAGCTAAGAAGAGTTTAATGTTAGCAATCAATATTTGTAGGGGCGTTTGCACTGAGTCAACAGTACGACCACCTGAAATGGTTTTTAATTCATTTTCGGATATGTTTGTAAATTTCATATATATTACCTCAATATGGTTTTTAAAAATAAATAATATGACATAAACTTATCTGAATCATGGTGCCTAGCCCCACCTAAATTTAAGTGAGGCTAAAGCACTTTATTTTTTTAGTATTAAAGGAATTCGGTACCACCACCACCAGTGCTACAAATTTTAGCTAATAAGTCTCTAATTCTTCCAATCAACATTTGTAGGGGCGTTTGCACTGGTTCAATACGACGACCACCTGAAATGGTTTTTAATTCATTTTCGGATATGTTTGTAAATTTCATATACATTACCTCAAAGTTATTAACGTAAATAATATGGTATCAACTTATCTGAATCATGGTGCCTAGCCCCACCTAAATTTAAGTGAGGCTAAAGCACTTTATTTTTTTAAAATGGCATTAAGTTCCCTTTAGTAGGCAACACCACCACCACTACCAGTGCTACAATACTTAGCCTCGATGGCGGCTATCAATTTTTGAATGAAAGCAAGGAATTTTTCTTGGGGGGTCTGGTCTACTACTAGACGCCCACCTGAAATGGTTTTTAATTCATTTTCGGATATGTTTGTAAATTTCATATATATTACCTCAATATGGTTTTTAAAAATAAATAATATGACATCAACTTATCTGAATCATGGTGCCTAGCCTCACCTAAATTTAAGTGAGGCTAAAGCACTTTATTTTTTTATGCTAGGCCGGTATCACCACCACCAGTGCTACCTGCTACCAGTGCTACCCTTTAAAAAAACGGATAGAAACTTTGCAAATGCCCCAATCAGAGATTTAATATCTATATAACGACAAGTTGGTGATTGCTCTACAGCAACCCCACCTGAAATGGTTTTTAATTCATTTTCGGATATGTTTGTAAATTTCATATACATTACCTCAATATGGTTTTTAAAAATAAATAATATGGTATCAACTTATCTGAAACATGGTGCCTAGCCTCACCTAAATTTAAGTGAGGCTAAAGCACCTTATTTTTTTTGCTAGCTTTAAGCACTAGTAGTATATTTATTACAATACTTAGCCTCGATGGCGGCTATCAATTTTTTAATGAAAGCAAGGAATTTTTCTTCGGCGGTGGGGGGCTGCACAACCATCATGCCACCTGAAATGGTTTTTAATTCATTTTCGGATATGTTTGTAAATTTCATATATATTACCTCAAAGTTATTAATGTAAATAATATGGTATCAACTTATCTGAAACATGGAGCTTAGCTTTATCGCCTTAATTTGAAGGTTAAAGACGGTAAAACTTAACGCCATAATTCAATCCTACGCCGATGAAAGTTAGAAAGCAAGCCTGCTTTTTTAATATCTATTTATATATTTATATATTTATATATTTATATATTTATATATTTATATATTTATATATTTATTTATATTTATATCTATGGCAATAGGTCAAAAATCTAAAATTTAAAATCTTAAAGATGATTTTTTAATAAGTTCCAAAGCGCATGTTTGATTTTAGGTGTTTTTTCACACAGAGGCATATCCGGCAAATGAATGATTAAAATAGGGCTGGTATGGATAATAAGGGGAACAGAAGTTTTTTGATTGAAATATAATTGCACTTTTACGCATGCTAAAGGCGCAAGCAAAGTAGGTGCTTGTTTTTTGATGAGGGTATTGGATGGGGGTAAAGTGAGTTTTTTTTCTATTGCTTGATAGAGTTTGATTAAAAAAGTTTTTTGGGAAGGTGTTAGCGATTGTGTTAAGCATAGATAAAATACACAAGCAGTGTGATCTGTACTTGTAAAAATCACCTCTCGAAGATGCCACTGTGTTATTCCCATTAGAGAGAGTATGTGGGGCTTTATATTTTGTTTATTTTGTTTGTTTTTTTTATTTTGAGTTAACATGTTTTATATTATGTTTAAAATAACGATGCAGGGCCATAAGGGGTCCTGACAAAACATACCCCAAGAAAAAAGTAAATAAAATCACGGCAGGTTGACTGGACACAACAATGATAATAGATACAGCAGAAACAATGGTAATAAAAGGCACTTTGTTTTTAAGATCAATGTCTTTAAAGCTGTAATATTTTATATTACTGACCATTAAGATGGCCGCGCAGAGTGTCACAATGGCAGCTACTATCCATAATTGATGACCAGGCACGCCATATTCATAGGCTACCCAAACTAAGCCTGCCACTAAGCCTGCCGCAGAAGGAGAAGGTAAGCCTTTAAAATATTTTTTGTCTGTAGAGCCAATTTGTGTATTAAAACGCGCTAATCTTAATGCCGTGGCAACCACATAGCAAAAGGCCACAAGCCAGCCTGCTTTACCTAAGCTCGATAAACCCCAACTAAAAGCAATAAGGGCAGGGGCTAATCCAAAAGAAACCATATCCGATAAGCTGTCATATTCGGCCCCAAAGGCACTTTGGGTATTGGTGAGTCGGGCAACCCTTCCATCTAGGCCATCCATAATCATGGCAATGAAGATGGCTATGGCGGCATTGGCATAGTTGGGTGCAGACATAATGGCCGTGACAATGGCATAAAAGCCAGCAAACAGTCCAACGGTGGTAAATAAATTAGGGAGTAAGTAAAAACCTCTAGGAGGAGGAGCGACTTGAATATCATGCCCTTGTTTTTGATCTAACTCTTGCATAGGCTAAATTTATACTCGCAATTAATGATGTCGGTAAGGTTTTAGGGGAGTTTGATTTTCTTGATTTTCTTGATTTTCTTGATCTTCTTCTAGATCAAAATCTCCAGAAAAGCTTTCTAATTCAACAAAAGGATGTAATAAATAAACCGTTACGCTTTTTTCTGATAGCATATAAATAATATCAATTTCTGCCAATCGGGAAAAAAGTAATTGACCGTTTTCAACATGTTGCAAAACCAAATCTAAGCCTTGATCATAATCATGATTCTCATCTTGATCTAATGCAGTGACTTTAATCAATAAACTTTCAAGTAATGCCGTTTGTTGATCTGTATCTAATTGTTCGAGTTCTTCTTTGGCATCTGGGTGAATAGAAAATTCAGGTTCATTGGATTCTTCTGAGTTAGAATAACGCAAGAGTTGAGCACCATCGTCTATTCTTTCTAAGGCAATAACCACTAATTGAGCAATATTTTGTTGCATAAAAAAACTTAAAGCCATTTGCGCAAACGCTTCAGGCGTAATGCGCATTTGAGCTGAAATTTTTTCGATGCTTTCTAAAACATCTGTTGGCAAATCAATACTGAGTTTAGACATATTTTTACCAGTACCCTAAAAATTTCCACCAGAATAATCCGGCAGTAGACCAAATAATAATATTTATAACACTCACAATAAAGCCAATTTTCCACCAGTCTTTAATATTGACATAGCCCGCACCAAATAATAAAGGCGCAGGAGTTAAGCTGTAATGCGTTAAACCGCCATATAAATTACTCACAAAGGTTAGGCATAATACAGCCAATAAAGGCGGGGTACCCAGTGTGATAGAAACCAATAAAAACGGAATATACATAGAAGTCACATGCGCAGTAGAGCTGGCAAATAAATAATGAGAATAAAAATAAAATAATAAGATACCTGGAAAAGCGAGTCGCCAATCCATGCCGCCCACAGAATGCTCAATGGATTGACTTATCCAAGTAGAAACGCCTAATTCACCTAAATTAGCGGCCATCATTAATAAAATGGCAAACCAAAAAAACGTATCCCAGACAGAGTCCATTTTTACAAGGCTTTTCCAATCTAATACTTTAGAGATTAATAATGCGCCAATGCCCACTAAAGCCGCTGTGACAGGTTTAATGCCCAAATCTTTGCCAAATATCCACATCACAAGTAAAGAAGCAATGGTACCAATCATAATCCATTCATTGAGACTCACTCGTCCCATGGCTTTTAATTTCTCAGAGGCAATTTGAGAGGCCATTGGGGTTTCTTTGATTTCAGGGGGATAAATTTTATAAATCACCCAAGGAATAACAATTAAGCTAATTAACCCAGGTACAATGGCTGCTAAAGCCCACATGGTCCAGGTAAATTCTTTTAAAATAGGATAAGCATCGGTTCTATCGGCCACAAAACCGGCAATTAAGGGATTGGCCGCCATGGCTGTCATGAACATGGCGCAAGTAACCACGCTACATTGAAATGAGGTAACGGTTAAAAAAGCCCCAATTTTTCGAGCAGATTTATCAAAAGGCATGCTTTCATAAGAGTCGGCAATGCCTCGAATAATAGGATAAATAATCCCCCCAATTCGTCCTGTTACACTGACGATGGCAGGTGCCATAATTAAATCGGTTGCAACCAGGCCATAGCTTAGGCCTAAGGTTTTTTTGCCTAATAGCTTCGTAAAGTAATAGGCTAATCGATTGCCAAGGCCGGTGACACTAAAGCCTTTGGCAATAAACAAAGCCAAGACAACTAACCAAATAACATCGTCGGAAAAGCCTTTTAGGGCAGCAGCAGGGGTGAGGGTTTTAGTGACAATGGTTAGGGTTAAAGCAACCAGCGCAATGGTCCCAACAGGCATAGGTTTGACTACTACGGTGACAATAGTCGTAATAAATAAAGTCAGCAAATGCCAGCCTGTGGTGCTTAAGCCTTGTGGGGTAGGTAAAAACCACAAAAATAAACCAAATAAGACACAGCCTAATAATAGGCCATATTTAACAGATTCGTCTTCAGAGGCGCCAGAGGCTCCTTTGGCCTGATTAGCAGGTATGGCTGCTGTATTTTGAGTCATTGCGCTTAACTCCACAATTAATTTGAATCAAAAAAATATTTATTTAAGCGTGATATACTACGCGTCTTATAAAAATAAATCGACTAAAATCACTAAAATTATATAAATTTATGACTAAATTATTAGAAGAAATTCAAAAAAGACGCACTTTTGCTATTATTTCTCATCCAGATGCAGGCAAAACCACGCTGACTGAAAAATTATTGCTGTTTGGCGGCGCTATTCAGATGGCTGGCACAGTTAAAGGCCGTAAAGCGGCGAAGCATGCCACTTCTGATTGGATGGAACTAGAAAAACAGCGTGGTATTTCTATTACAACATCAGTTATGCAATTTCCTTATAAAAATTATATTTTAAATTTATTAGATACGCCTGGACACGAAGATTTTAGTGAAGATACCTATCGTACACTCACCGCCGTAGACAGCGCCCTGATGGTCATAGATGGCGCCAAAGGGGTAGAGGCGCGGACCATTAAATTAATGGAAGTCTGCCGTTTACGCGATACGCCTATTATTACTTTTATTAATAAATTCGACCGAAACTCCCGATCGGGCGTAGAGTTACTAGATGAAATCGAAAGCGTTTTAAAAATCAGTTGCGCTCCTATTACTTGGCCAGTAGGCATGGGCCAAAGCTTTAAGGGCGTTTATCATTTATTGGAAGATGTTTTTTATTTATATGAACCGGGTAAAAACTCGGTGATTCAAAGCAGTGAAATTTTACAAGGTTTGCATAATCCTGAGCTAAAAAATCGCTTTGGGCAAATTGCCGATAGTTTTTGGGAAGAAATTGAACTGGTCAAAGGCGCAAGTTCAGAATTTAATCATGATTTATATTTACAAGGAAAATTAACCCCCGTTTATTTTGGTTCGGCTATTAATAATTTTGGGGTAAAAGAAATTTTAGAAGCAATGGCCGCCTATGCGCCTTTGCCTTTACCTCGATTGTCTGAAGAACGGGTGGTTGAGGCAATTGAACCTAAATTTAGTGGTTTTGTGTTTAAAATTCAGGCAAACATGGATCCACAACACCGAGACAGAATTGCTTTTTTGCGTATTTGTTCTGGGCACTACACCAAAGGCTTAAAAATCAAACAAGTTCGAACCAATAAAGACATGGTGATTTCAAATGCCTTAACGTTTATGGCGGGCAGTCGAGATCAAGTAGAAGACGCTTGGCCAGGCGATATTATTGGCTTACATAATCATGGCACCATTCAAATTGGCGATGCTTTTACACAAGGGGAAAGTTTAAAATTCACCGGTATTCCGAATTTTGCCCCCGAATTATTCAAAGCAGTTCGCCCTAAAGATCCGCTTAAAATGAAAGCCTTACAAAAAGGTTTGGTGCAGTTATCAGAAGAAGGCGCCACACAAGTTTTCAGGCCCTTAATGAATAACCAAATTATTTTAGGGGCGGTGGGCGTATTGCAATTTGATGTAGTTCAGCATCGCTTACAAAATGAATATAACGTCGATTGTGTGTATGACGACATTCGGGTAAGCACAGCCCATTGGGTTTATTCTGATAATCCGAAAAAACTAGAAGAATTTAAAATAAAAGCACAAGATAATTTAGCCTATGATGGCAGCAACCAATTGGCCTATCTGGCCCCCACTCAGGTTAATTTAAATTTAACCAAAGAGCGTTGGCCAGATATTCAATTGAGAGGCACTAAAGAATTATAATATTATATTAGCTGTTCAATCGTTAAAAATTGTTGCGCTAATTTTTCATAGGCTTTTTTATGATCAATTAATCTCTCTTGTTCTAATGCAACAATTTCTTTAGGGGCATGATTAACGTAATTAGGGTTGTTTAATTTTACCTCTGATTTTTTAATTTCTTGTTCTAGTTTGTCCATTTCTTTTTTTAGCCGAGTGATTTCTTTGTTTTTGTCAATCAGCCCTTGAAGAGGGAGATGAATTTGACAGGTGCCACATAGCCCCACAGCAGAAATAGGGGGTTTTTGATCGCGCGCTAAAAATACGGCTTGCTCTAATCGGGCAAGTTTATAGATTAAGCCAGCATGTTTAGTTAAGTTTGCATTATCTTCAGGTGTACCACTTAATATAACAGAAAGATGCTTTGCAGGAGAAATTCCCACTTCGTTTCTTAATGTTCGTATTGTCGAAATAATGGATTTAACCCAGTTGATTTCAGCAGAAGCTTGTGTCATTTCTGGCGTAATATTCGTTTCTTGATATTCTGGATAAGGCGCTAACATAATCGTAAGGGCTTTATTTTCTGCTTTATTTTCGGCGGCTGGCAATAAAGGCCTAAGCCGTTGCCAAATGTCTTCGGTAATAAAAGGCATAATAGGATGCATCATGCGCATAAGTTGTTCTAGCGTAGAAACCAAAGTATAACGTGTCCCTGCTAATTGTTTTGGCGTGCTGTTGTTGGAATTTAAAACAGATTTAGACAATTCTAAGTACCAGTCGCAAAAAATATTCCAGGTAAAGTCGTATAAGCAGGTGGCCAATAAGTCAAAACGATAGGTTTCGATATGGGTTTCGACCTGTTTTTTTGTTTTTTCTAGTTCGGCTAAAATCCATAAATCAATTGCACTGTATTCTCGATCTAAATTAGACAAACCCAGATCTTGATTTTCTGTGTTTAGCATAACATAGCGTGAAGCATTCCATAATTTATTGCAAAAATTACGGTGGCTTTCTACGCGTTTTAAATCAAATCGGATATGTCTTGCAAAAGTGGCCAGTGCACAAAAAGTAAATCTTAGGGCATCGGTACCATGGGCGGCAATGCCATTAGGATATTGTTTTCGCGTATTTTGTTCAATGTTTTTAGCCATTTTTGGCTGCATCAGCCCAGTGATGCGTTTGGCAACCAAACTTTCTAAATCAATGCCATCGATAATATCTAAAGGATCTATCACATTGCCTTTGGATTTAGACATTTTTTGGCCATCTTGATCTTGAATTAAGCCATGAATGTAAATCGTTTTAAAAGGGATTTGATCGGTAAATTTTAGCCCCATCATGATCATTCTGGCCACCCAAAAGAAAATAATATCAAAGCCGGTGACTAAGACATTGGTAGGATAATAAGTATGATATTCCGGTGTTTTTTCTGGCCAGCCTAAAGTAGAAAAAGGCCAGAGCGCAGAAGAAAACCAGGTGTCTAGCACATCTTCATCTTGTGTTAAGATAATATTATTATCTAATTGATTTTTTTGACGAATAGCTTGCTCTGAATAGCCCACATAAATTTTGCCCTTTTCATCATACCAGGCAGGAATACGATGCCCCCACCAAAGTTGTCTAGAGACACACCAATCTTGTATATTATTCAGCCACTCAAAATAAGTTTTAGACCAATTTTCGGGCACAAATTTTATTTGGCCATTTTCTACGACTTCTATCGCTTTTTTGGCTAATACTTTTGCCTTGACAAACCATTGGGCCGTTAAAAACGGCTCGACGATTTCACCCGTTCTATCGCCCCTAGGAATTTGTAATTTATAAGGCAAGGTTTGTGCTAACAAGCCCAGGGCCTCTAAATCGGCTAATATTTGTTTTCGCGCTTCAAATCGAGGCATACCCTGGTATTTTTTAGGGGCATTTTCATTTATCTTTGCCTCAATCGTCAGTATATTAATTAAAGGCAATTGATGGCGTTTTCCAACGTCATAATCATTAAAATCGTGAGCAGGCGTGATTTTAACCGCTCCTGTACCAAAATCAGGTTCAACAAAATCATCGGCAATAATCGGAATTAATCTGTCACAAAGGGGTAGGCTAATGAATTGGCCAATCAATGCTTGATATCGAATATCTTCAGGGTGAACGGCAACCGCAACATCCCCTAATAAGGTTTCGGGGCGGGTGGTCGCAATTGTAATAAATTCAAGATTATTATTATTATTATTATTATTATTATTATTATTTTTATTATAAATAGGATAGTGAATATGCCATAAAAACCCGTCTTCTTCTTGACTGACTACTTCTAAATCAGATAAAGCCGTATGCAAAACAGGATCCCAGTTCACTAATCGTTGGCCTTTATATAATAGCCCTTCTTCATATAAAGTCACAAAGACTTTGTTTACAGCTTGGTTTAAACTGGGATCTAGCGTAAAACGCTCACGAGACCAATCCACAGAAGCGCCAAGGCGCTTTAATTGACCATAAATTGCATTGCCTGAAATATTTTTCCATTCCCAAATTTTTTCAACAAACTTTTCTCTGCCCAAATCATGACGGGATAAATTTTGGGTGAGTAATTGGCGTTCGACCACCATTTGGGTGGCAATGCCAGCATGATCTGTACCAACCTGCCATAAAGTATTAAAGCCTTTCATACGATGATATCGTATTAATATATCCATAATCGTATCTTGAAAAGCATGCCCCATATGTAACGATCCGGTAACATTAGGAGGCGGAATCATAATACAATAGCTTTGTTGATGGGTATTATCCGGCGCAAAACAGTTGTTTTGCGCCCAATGTTGATACCATTTTTGTTCTATTAAATTAGGCGCATAGGCTTTGTTTTGCTCTTGAGGGGTATCCATTTTTAATTACTTCTTATTTATTTTATTATTTATTTTATTATTTATTTTATTATTTATTATTTATTATTTATTTTATTAATTAAATATTGCATCAGTAGCGGGACTGGCCTGCCAGAAGCGCCTTTTTTATCGCCTGTATATTTTGCGGCGGTACCCGCGACATCTAAATGTGCCCAATGGAAGTTTTTGGTAAAATTAGCCAAGAAACAAGCAGCCGTAATACTGCCCGCTTCAGGTCCGCCAATATTACATAAATCGGCCACAGGAGATTTGAGTTGTTGCTGATATTCTTCCCAAATAGGCAATTGCCATGCTCTGTCTAAGCTGGTTTGGCCCGCTTTGAGCAAATCATTGGCTAACGGTTGATGATTGGTCATAAGGGCAGAAGCTTGGCTGCCTAAAGCCACAATACAGGCACCTGTTAGGGTCGCAATATCGATAACCACTTCAGGATGATAACGCTCACAATAGGTTAGGGCATCACATAAAATTAAGCGGCCTTCGGCATCGGTATTGGCAATTTCAATGGTGATACCACTCATTGAGGTTACAATATCATCTGGGCGTGAGGCTTTGCCTCCAGGGGTGTTTTCACAAGAAGGGATAACACCAATGATATTAAGAGGCAGCTGTAAGATGGCGGCTGCATGCATAACCCCCATAACGGCAGCAGCACCGCACATATCATATTTCATGCCAATCATGCTAGAGGCAGGTTTGAGCGAGTTGCCGCCGGTATCAAAAGTAATGCCTTTTCCAACTAAAACAATGGGTTTTTCTTCTTTTTTCTTGTTCCCCCTATAAGATAAAGTAATGAGCTTAGGGGCTTCAGGTGAGCCTTGAGTAACGGATAAAAACGATCCCATTTTTAAGGCTTTGAGCTCTTTTGTTTCTAAAATGGCCACACTCAGCTTATTGCTTTTTTTATGCAATTTGCCCAGTTCTTCTGCTTTATTGGCTAAATAGCTGGGCGTGCAAATATTTGCCGGTGTATTGGCCAAATCTTTGGTTAATTTTACGCCCTCACTAATGGCCATAGCCTGTTCCAGTGAGGTTTCAGCCAGATATAAGGCTTTTTTATTATCAATGAGCCAATAAAATTTTCGAAGGCGTTTAATTTTAGCTGTGTGACTTTTTTTGGATTTAAATTCGGTGAATTCATAGTCGAGTTCGTACATCAGTTCGGTGGCATATTTTATTTTCCAAGCCACTTCACGATCTTGGACCGCGATTTCGGCTAAATAACAATAGGCTTCAGTAGAAGGCGTTTTTTTTAGGGCTTGAGTTGCAGTGCTAATAATTTCTTTATATTGACTTTCAGTGAGTGCCTTGTGTTTGCCACAGCCGATTAATAAGACGCGTTCAAATTTTTCAGAAAGAGCAGGATAAAATAATAAGGTTTGGCCTATTTTGCCTTCTATTTCGCCTTTTTTAATCAGGGCAGCAATGTGGGTGGCCAATTTAGCATCAAGTTTTTTGATGGCATCGCTTATTTTTGCCGATTCATAAATAGGTAAGATAATACAACCCATTTTTTGTTTTAAGGGCAGTCCTATTTTGATCGAAAATTCCATAATATGTTTACCCTCTGACTATTTTTTTACAGTATTTATTTTACAGTATCTAAATGGCGAATATCATTTTTTAGTTGATGCCTTTCACCTGAATACGTTAATCTACGTACTATATGATTATATTACGATATCTCGCAAAAGAAATGGCAAAAACCAGTGCAGCAGTACTGTTAATTTTATTGTTGGTGGCTATTTTAAATAAGTTTTCAAGCTTAATATCAAAGGCAGCGCTGGGAGAAATCCCTGTTTATCTGGTCGGAAAGCTTATTTTCTTACATATTCCTGAGTTATTGGCTTTTTTAATGCCGCTGAGTTTGTTTTTAGGTATTTTGTTAGCTTTGGGTAAGTTATATGCCGAGCAGGAAATGACCGCCTATTTTTCTTGCGGCTTTAGCTGGAAGGGCTTATGTTGGGTTGGATTGTTTCTTGGTCTTATGACTTTATTTTGTGTGGCAGTGTTAACCCTTTGGGGGGTTCCTGCGGCACAAAATGCCAAAGAGGCTATTTTAGCCGGTCAAAAAGCCAGCGTAGGCATTCAATCGCTTTCCCCTGGAAAGTTTCATCAGGTACCTGGTAAACAAATGGTTTTCTATGTCGAATCTAAATCTGATAAGCCTGAAAAAAAGAATGAATTAGAGAAAATATTTATTTCAGAAGAAGGATTAAATGCAGCTGCTTTGGCAATGCCTAAAGTGATCATGACCGCCTTGCAGGGCAATGTCATTGAAAAACAAGGATTTTGGTATTTAGAGCTTCAAAAAGGCCATCAATATAAAGTAGTACCGGGTGAAAAAACCGTTGAAGTGCTGCATTTTGAAAAATATGGAAAATTGCTCGATTCCGACCCTTTGCCAACTAGCGCACAATATCATCGTAATACACCGACTAGGTTATTATGGTCTTCTGGTTTGCTGAGTTATATTGCAGAGCTACAGTGGCGCTTAAGCGTGCCGTTAACAGCGCCTATTTTAGCCATTTGGGGGCTATGCTTATCTAAAGTCTCTCCAAGGCAAGGACGATTTGGCAAAATATTACCTGCGATTGTTATTTTTATTAGTTATTTTCAATTGCTTTCTTTGTCTAAGCGCTGGATTATATCCGGGGTTTTGCCGCCAATCATAGGCCTTTGGTGGGTGCATTGTTTATTTGCCGGTATCGGAATCGCTTGGCTCTTGCATCAAAGCGGCTGTTTTTATATTTTTTATCAATACAAATCTAGGGAAAAATATGCTAAAAAATAGCCGTATTTTTTTCGGGTATGATTATTTAACGTTATATCTTAGTAAAGTTTTATTATCGATGATACTGCTCACATTGATATTGATTTTAGGCGTAGAATGGATATTTGATTTTGTGACGGAATTAAAGCAAGTTGGAACAGGGGACTACGATTTTGGTCAAGCGGTGCTTTTTTTGTTGTTAAATTCCCCCGCTAAATTATATGATTTATTCCCACTTTGCGCGCTCATTGGCAGCATTATGGGCCTAGGACTGTTGGCCAATCACAGTGAGCTAATTGCCATGAGGGTTGCGGGGTATTCTATTGGCGGCATCGCTTTTAAAATAATGAAATTTGCGTTTATTTTAACCCTCGTGGTGACCGTGGTGGGGGAGTATTATATTCCTGGTTTACAAAATACGGCTCAAAAACAAAAAGCCTATGCTTTAAGTCAAGGTCAAGCGCTACAGACCACACAAGGTACCTGGTTAAGAGACGGTAAAGATTTTGTGCATATTGCTCAAATTGAACAAAACAAACTCACTGGGGTGACGCGTTACGAGTTAGATGAAAAAATGCAATTAATTTCTACCCGTTTTGCAAAAGAGGCTGACTTTAAGGCTGATCATTGGGTTTTGAAAAATGCACAGGAAACCCATATCATGCATGACAGGGTAAGCACCAAAATTATTAAAGAATTAAACTGGTATAGTCAAATTCAGCCCAGCGTTATTCAAATTGTAGGGAACAAAGGGGCAGATAAGCTTAATTTTAATGAACTTTCTCAGACTATTCAATATAGACAGTCAAGCGGCTTAGCCGTTTCGCAGTTTAAATTAATTTGGTGGCAAAAGCTCACACAGCCTTTTGCAACAATGCTAATGATATTTTTAGCCATACCCTTTGTTTTTGGGCCACTGCGTTCAAGCTCATTAGGATTAAAAATGATAGCAGGTATTTCAATGGGGTTTGTTTACTTTAGTTTAAATAAAGCAATAGGGCCTATTGTTGTGGTGTATGATTGGCCTGCTTGGTTAGCAGTGTTTCTGCCTTTAGGCTTATTTAGTATTTTAGCAGGCTTTATGATGAAAAAAGCTTATTAATTTTATTAATTTGGCGAGATATAAATAACACGGGTTTTAGATATAAAATCATGGGCCGATAATTTATGCGGATTAAAAAAGCTGCATAAATACCCTAATCCAAAAAAGCTTATATTCAGTAAAGCAAAAATAAAGCGGTTAATTGCCATAGGCCAAGTGAGGGCTTCTAGTGTTTTTTGATTGACCACTTGAATGCGCCAAGCTTGCATTCCTAAGGTTTGTCCGCCATGGGTCCAAAACCAAGTATAAAAAAAAATAACACAACTGATTAAAAATAAGCTAAAAGAAAAAGCGTAAGGTTTAAGCGATTGGCCTTGGTTAAGGCATAAAGCAAGACTTGTGGCGAATAATAATAAAGCAAAGATAATAAAAAGGTCATATATGCCAGCAGCTAGGCGTCTAAACAAAGATGCAGGTGCTATCATGATTATGTTTTTATTTTTTTTATATTTTTATTTGGCATGTTACTTGAACTGGTGCCGGAGGCGAGAATCGAACTCGCACGTTGTCACCAACACTAAATTTTGAGTCTAGCGCGTCTACCAGTTCCGCCACTCCGGCTTAACGGAAAAGAGTATAACACCCAAGTTTGCGTTCTCGCAACAAATCAGGTAAATTTAATTTTTATACTTTAATAATTTATAAATATAAAAATAATATAAATAGCATTCAGAGGTTGTATGATAAAGCTTTCCAACTCTAGTTTAAAAATTTCCCCTATTTTATTCGCAATATTATCGCTATTGCCTTTAGAGCTGGCTTATGCCGATGCGGCTGGTCCTGGTCCTGGTGCGGGTATTTCACAGTTTTTAGTGCTGGGTGGCTTTTTATTGATTTTTTACTTATTAATTTGGCGTCCTCAAAGTAAACGCGCTAAATCTCAGCGTGATCTAATCCATGCCATTCAGGCAGAAGATGAAGTGGTTACAGCAGGCGGCATGATAGGCAAAGTCATAAAAGTAAGCGATCAGTTTATTATTTTAAAACTATCCGAAAACAATGAAGTGGTGGTTCAAAAGCAAGCCATTACGGCGTCTTTACCTAAAGGCACAATGAAAAGCATTCATTAATATATTTTTTATACCAGGGAAGTAGAATAAAGTGATAATGAACAGAACGCCATCATGGAAGCTAGTGTTACTGGTTATAGTCTTATTGGCAGGGTTGGTTTATGCCTTGCCTAATCTTTTTGGGGAAGATCCTGCTTTACAACTTTCAACCCGTTCGGTCAAATGGCAGGATAATATTGTTTCAGTATTAACCGAATCTTTAAGCAAAGAAAATATTCAGGCTAAAAATATACACATTGAATCGGATCAAAATGTATTAATTCGCTTTAAGCATACAGAAGATCAGATTAAATCGCGTGATATCTTAAAACATACTTTGGGCGATGAGGTTACCGTAGCTTTAAATTTAGCCCCAATTACCCCAAAATGGCTCATGGCATTAGGGGCACATCCCATGAAATTAGGCTTAGATTTGCGCGGTGGCGTGCATTTTTTAATGGAAGTAGATGTCGAGTCTGCCATTAAACGCCGAATGGAAGGCTATTTAGGCGAATTTCGCTCTGAATTAAAAAATCAAAAATTAAGATATAGCGCCATTAATATTAATATGGATAAAAATAATGATAATGAAATATTAAGCATCATTTTTCCCGATAAGCTTACTCGAGATCAAGCAGAACTGGGCTTAAAAAAATTATTTACGGGCGAATTAGAAGTTCAAGCAGCAACGGCAGAGCTCGGCACACAACTTTCTGCTAAACTCTCTCAGCGTACCAAACAAGAAATTAAAAATAATACCGTAGAACAAACTATTATTACGCTTAGAAATCGGGTAAATGAATTAGGGGTGGCTGAAGCCGTGGTCCAACGCCAGGGCGTCAATCATGTGGTGGTAGAATTACCCGGCATTCAAGATACGGCGCGCGCCAAAGATATTTTAGGTAAAACAGCCACGCTCGAGTTTTTATTAAGAGACGATGAAAATGATCTAAACAGTGCGTTGCAAGGCAAAATTCCCCCGGGTTCTAAATTATATTATGATAAAAATCACCGCCCTGTTTTAATGAAAAAACGCGTTATTTTAACGGGCGAGTCTATTACAGGCGCCGTAGCAAGCGCAGACAGTCGAGATGGACGACCTTCGGTGAGCGTTCATGTGAGTGGAGCGGGCCTCACGAATTGGAAAAAAGCGACCAAAGAAAATCGCGGTAAAGACATGGGCGTACTGTATATTGAAACTAAAGTTGGCTCAGATAAAAAACAAAAATTAGAAGAAACCTTAATCAGTGTGGCGACTATCAATGAACCTTTAGGCAGTCGTTTTCAAATTACAGGTTTGTCTGCTCAAGAAGCCCAAAATTTAGGCTTATTATTAAGAGCAGGGGCTTTGCCTGCGACTATTTCTATTGTAGAAGAGCGGACAGTAGGCCCAAGTTTAGGTCAAGAAAATATTCGCCTCGGCATTTTGTCTATTGAAGTGGGTATGGGATTAGTGATTTTAGCCATGCTATTTTATTATAGCTTTTTTGGTTTATTAGCCAATATTGCTTTGCTAATTAATTTAATTTTATTAGTGGCAGTGTGTTCTTTGATTGGGGTGACCCTGACTTTGCCTGGCATTGCGGGCATGATTTTAACCGTTGGTATGGCTGTCGATGCCAATGTGTTAATTTTTGAACGTATACGAGAAGAGTTAAGAAATAACCTGTCTATTCATGCGAGTATTCACAGTGGCTTTGAAAGAGCATTAGCGACTATTATCGATTCTAATCTTACCACTTTAATTGTCGGCGTGATTTTATTTAGCGTAGGCTCTGGGCCAATTAAAGGCTTTGCCATTGTTTTATGTATTGGTATTTTAACGTCTATGTTAACTTCAGTTACTTATACCCGTGCTATTGTTAATGTATTATATGGCACGCGCAATATTCAGAAATTGCCCATTGGTATTTAAAAAATGCGTAATTTAAAAAATTAAAAAATCAGCAATTTAGGAATAAAATCAAAATGGAATTATTTCATCGAGAAACCAAAATCGATTTTATGGGCATTCGTAAAATTACGGGTTTTTTTTCTATTTTATTGTTTGTGGTTTCTATTGTTTTGCTGTTTAGTAAAGGCTTAAATTTTTCTTTAGATTTTACAGGGGGCACACAATTAGAGTGCCGATTTAATAGCTCTATTACGAGTTTAGAAGAAGTTAGAAAAAAATTAGCCACCCATGGTTTTCATGATGTAAAATTAAGCTTTTATGGTTCCACTAAAGATGTTTTAATTCGTTTAGGATCAAAATCGGGATCAAATACAGTAGAAGTAAATCAAGAAATTGGCCAAAAAGTGTTAGCTGCCCTTCAAGAAGCGGGAAAATCCGAAGTCGAATTAAGACGTGTTGAGTTTGTAGGTGCCGAAGTGGGTGAAAATTTAGCCCAACAAGGGGCTTTAGCGGTGATAGTCGCCTTAATCGCCACAATGGTTTATATTGCCTTTCGCTTTGAATTTCGATTTGCCATTTCTGCCGCAGTGGCTTTATTACACGATCCGATTTTAATTTTAGGTGTATTTGCAGGCTTACAGCTTGAATTTGATTTAGCGACTTTGGCTGCTATTTTAGCCGTAATTGGCTACTCGTTAAATGATACGATTGTGGTTTATGATAGAGTAAGAGAAAATTTCAGAAAAGTACGTGCTGAAAGCACAGAAGCTATTTTGAATTTATCTATTAATCAAACGCTTTCTAGAACCCTCATGACTTCAGCCTTAACTTTATTAGTAGTAATGGCGTTGTTCTTTTTTGGTGGTTCTTCACTTAAAGGCTTTTCAACCGCATTTATCATTGGTATCGTGATAGGGACTTATTCTAGTATTTATATTGCTGGCGCATTATCGTTAATGTTAGGCTTAAAAAGACAGCATTTAATGCCTAAACCAAAATTACTCGATGATTCGCCTTAATCTGATTAGCCAATTAAGCCAATTAAGCCAATTAAGCCAATTAAGCCAATTAAGCCAATTAAGCATATATTTATTCTCAAATAATAAAATAAAAACAATAATATATAGTAACTACTCGCCAGTCATCCCGAGTGAACGCCGCATTGAATAGGTGAAAAGAATATTAAACTATCACGGCGTGAGCGTGGGGATCCATCTGAAAAATTTACCTTACAAAGTGAAAATATTTTATCAAAAGCTCTCGTTGTTGCTATTCAGATGGCGCTTGCGCAAAAAATAAAGGATAAGAGGTGGTTGCCTAAGGAAGATCTTCTAGATGGATCCCCACGCTCACGCCGTGATAGTTTAATATTCTTTTCACCTATTCAATGCGGCGTTCACTCGGGATGACGGGCGAGTAGTTAAAAAATAATAATATATATAAATACATATATTATTATTTTGACCTATAACCTATCACTATTCACTCACATTTTGTTTTTAAAAACAGCTTGATTTCTGTTTTTCAAAGGCGCATGATTTAGTTACAAGCTTAAATATTAATTTATTTAGGTTTTGCTACTGATATATTATATTTTATTAATTATTCATGTTGAGGTGATGTATGAAAATTCATTATGAAATAATTGCAGAAGCCGAATTAAAAACTGTTGCGGGTGGCATTACTGGCCCTGGGCCAGGAAACTCAGATAAAGATGAAGATAAAGATAAGGATAGAGGTAGAGGTAGAGGGAAACATAAAGAGAAGCATGAAATAGATGACGATAACACATGGATACTAGCAGGCTTAGCACCAGTTTTTTAATGGTATCGTATTTTGGGAAGGTGGGCAGTTGCCCACCTTTTTTTGTTAAGATTTTTTATTTTTATGGCTATATTAATCCCAGCTTAAAGCCCCACCTGTTTGATATTCTGTTACGCGTGTTTCAAAAAAGTTTTTCTCTTTTTTCAAATCAATCATTTCACTCATCCAAGGGAAAGGATTGGTGGCGCCAGGATATTGTTCAGGTAAGCCAATTTGGGCTAAACGACGATTGCCAATAAAATGTAAATATTCTTTGAACATCGTGGCATTAAGACCCAATATGCCTCTTGGCATGGTATCTAAGGCATATTGATATTCTAAGTCAACGCCTTCTTTGATTAAAGCAATCATTTGTTCTTGAAAGGCGGGTGTCCAGATGTCTGGGTTTTCATATTTAATTTGATTAATCACATCGATGCCAAAATTTAAATGCATCGATTCATCGCGCATAATATATTGAATTTGCTCTGCCGCACCCACCATTTTATTCCGTCGGCCAATCGAAAAAATTTGTACAAATCCAACGTAAAAGAAAATGCCTTCAAATACCACATAAAACGCAATTAAGTCGCGCAGCAAGCGTTGATTGCTGGCAAAGTCGCCTGTTTTAAAATGCGGATCGGCTAAACTTTGTGTAAAAGGCAGTGCCCAAGCTGCTTTTTTAGCAACGGCTGGAATTTCACGGTACATATTGAAAATGCCCGATTCGTCCATGCCAAGGCTTTCGATAATATATTGATAAGCATGCGTATGCAGTGCCTCTTCAAAAGCTTGGCGCAATAAATATTGTCGGCATTCAGGGTTAGTGATATGGCGATAAACAGCCAAAACTAAGTTATTGGCCACCAAAGAGTCAGCTGTAGAAAAAAAGCCCAAAGTTCGTTCAATAATCATGCGTTCATCTGGGGTTAAGCCGTCTTTACTTTTCCATAATAAAACATCTGCAGACATATTAATTTCATTAGGCATCCAATGATTGGCACAACCCACAAGATATTTATCCCATGCCCAGGGGTATTTAAAAGGCACCAATTGATTTAAATCTGCATGGCAATTAATGATTTTTTTGTCATCGACGCGAATGCGTGCCGCACCCATTTCCAGGTTTTCTAAGCCAGTTGCGCCAGCATATTGTTCAGTAGAAAGGGACATAGATAACCTCTTTAATAATCTGATTTTATTTTATTTTATTTTATTTAATATTTATTGACATGCTTCACAGTCAGGATCAGTGATAACACAAAATTTTACGGCATCTGAAGGCATTTTAACGGCGTTGAGCTGACCCGTAGTTAAAGTCGATTTTTCTGTATCAGAAGCCCCTAAAGAACGCGCATAATAAGTGGTTTTTAAACCACTTACCCAAGCCAATTTATAAATATCATCTATTTTTTTACCAGAAGGTTTGTCTATATAGATATTCAGCGATTGCGCTTGATCTAGCCATTTTTGTCTGCGGCTTCCAGCTTCAAGTAACCATTTTGGCTCAATCTCAAAAGAAGTGGCATATTTTTGTTTTAACAAAGCAGGCACACGATCAATATTTTGCACGCTACCATTGAAATATTTTAAGTCATTTACCATCACCTCATCCCACAAATTTAATTGTTTTAAATCAGTGACTAAATAAGGATTCACCACGGTAAATTCACCGGATAAATTCGATTTGACGTATAAATTTTGATAAGTTGGCTCTATAGATTGAGACACGCCACAAATATTAGAAATGGTAGCAGTAGGGGCAATGGCCATGATATTTGAATTACGAATGCCCACGGTTTTGACGCGTTCGCGCACAGTTTGCCAATCGAGTGATTGTTCGCAATTCATGTTTAAATACGCTTTACCACGATTGTTGGCTAATAACTGAATAGAATCGATAGGTAAAATGCCTTTAGACCATAAAGATCCTTCAAAAGTGGCATAAGGTCCACGTTCAGCGGCTAAATCGGTTGAAGCCAAAATGGCATAATAACTAATTAACTCCATGGAGCTATCGGCAAAAGAAATAGCCGCTTCAGAACCATAAGGAATATTCAGTTGATAAAGTGCATCTTGAAAACCCATTAATCCTAATCCTACAGGGCGATGTCGTAAATTAGAACGACGTGCCTGAATCACAGAATAGTAATTAATATCGATGACATTATCGAGCATGCGCAATGCAGTATGAATGGTTTTAGCCAGTTTGTTTTTATCTAGGCCAGTTTTTTCAGCATTAATATGCTGAGCCAAATTAATACTGCCTAAATTACACACTGCAATTTCGTCAATGCTAGTATTTAAGGTAATTTCTGTACACAAATTAGAGCTATGCACCACGCCAACATGTTGTTGTGGTGAGCGTAGATTGCAGGGATCTTTAAAAGTTATCCAAGGGTGCCCTGTTTCAAATATCATGCTCAGCATTTTACGCCAAAGCGATTTAGCGGAAAGTGTTTTATAAAGCGGAATGAGGCCAGCCTGAGCTTGTGCTTCATATTTTAAATAGGCTTGCTCAAATGCTAGGCCATATAAATCGTGCAAGTCTGGTGCATCATGGGGAGAAAAGAGCGTCCATTCTTTATCTTCAAAAACGCGTTTCATAAATAAATCGGGCACCCAGTTGGCCGTGTTCATATCATGCGTACGCCTTCGATCATCACCTGTGTTTTTACGTAATTCCAAGAATTCTTCAATATCGATATGCCAAGTTTCAAGATAAGAGCATAAAGCGCCTTTTCGTTTTCCGCCTTGATTTACGGCAACAGCCGTATCGTTAGCAACTTTTAAGAACGGCACCACGCCTTGAGATTGTCCATTGGTGCCTTTAATGTGTGCGCCCATTCCGCGAACCGGAGTCCAATCGTTGCCTAAGCCCCCTGCAAATTTAGATAATAAGGCATTGTCTTTAATGGCATTATAAATGCCGGCTAAATCATCGGGTACCGTGCTTAAATAGCAGCTGGAAAGTTGGGGTCGAAGTGTACCTGCATTAAATAACGTTGGGGTAGAGCTCATATAATCAAAAGAAGAAAGCAGGGTGTAAAACTCAAGCGCCCGTTCGTTTTTATTTTCTTCATTTAGGGCCAAGCCCATGGCAACACGCATAAAAAACATTTGTGGCAATTCAAAGCGTTTATTTTGATGATGAATAAAATATCGATCGTATAATGTTTGCAAGCCTAAATAAGTAAACTGGAGATCTTGATTAGGATTCAGAGCTTGGCCTAATTTATCGAGATCAAAGGTTTTTAACTCAGGCGATAATAATTCATGTTCAATAGCCTTGTCTAAATATATTTTGAAAATATCGGCGTAATTATTTAAAATAGTTTGGTTGTTATAATAGCCATTGTTTTCTGGTGCTAGAGGATAATCTAAAAAACCAAGTGCTTCATTATGTAAATCTTCTAGTAATAATCTTGCCGCAACGTAGCTATAACTTGGATCCCGTTCAATGCGCGTTCGGGCGCTCATCACCAGCGCTTTGCGTAAATCACCAATTTTAATGCCATCAAAAATATTTTTAAGCGTTTCTTCAATAATAAGATTAGGTTCTACTTCAGGAAGGCCTTTGCAAGCAGCATGAACTAAATTGTCTAAAAAATCGCGTTTAAGACGAATCGTTTGCCCATTTTCTTGGGTTAGGGTTAAAATACCTTGTTCATCTATAGTAGCGGCATTTGGATTATTTTTATTGTACAGCTCACGCGCTAAACGGCGTTCTTCACGATAAAGAATATAAGTGCGGGCAACTTTTTGAAGCCCTTGGCGCATAAGCGCTAATTCTACTTGATCTTGTACCTCTTCGACTCGGACAATTCCCCCTCTATTTAAATGACGAGATAGGGCAGTAATGACCAATGAAGTGAGTTCCGAAACAATATCATGCACACGACGAGAGGCAGCAGCATTACCGCCCTCTACTGCTAAATAGGCTTTAGTAATGGCCACCGTAATTTTATTGGGATCAAATGCGACAATAGATCGGTTATCTCGCCTTAAAATATATAATTTTCCAGGAGAAAGCTGGGGAACTTCTATTGTATTCAAGTCTAAATTTAAATTTAAGTTTAAATCTAAAAAAGCATGAGCAGCAGAAGTTGTTTGCACCGTATTATTTTCAGTTGTTATATTAATGGCTGTGTTTGGTGTCGTCATGGATGGATCCCCCAAGAACCTTATTTAGGTGATAAACATTTATTACTGGACTAGATTAATAGTCTTATACTACATATAGATAAATATCATATTGTTACATACAAGATAGTGCGTTATAGAGGGGAATGCAAGTGAACAACCTGGGGAGAAGGTGTGGACAACCTGGGGGCAATATGTGTAAAAAATGTGGATAGCCTTGAAAATTCAAATAAATTCAAACTCAAGGCTAAAAAAACTTAAAAACTTAAAAATTTAAAAAATATTAATAAAAGTTATGACATATTTTCAATATTGCTAATTAAAAATTGCGTTTGTTGATTAACATACAAAGGGTCTTTAAATGTCAGGGTAATCAAGCTAATACCTTGAAGGCTTGCTACTAAATTAATGGCAAGATTAGCCGCAATATCTTCTTCTTTACCTAGATGGCGAAATTGTATTTTGCACCACTGAATAATTTCTTGCATTAAACCAGAAGCGGTTTGGCTAATGGCACCACCCATTTTACCCAATTCTTGACAAAGACTGCCTAGCGCATCGCCATATTCACAAGCAATTTCAGCACTAGAACAAGCTTGAGCGATAAATTGTGTTAAGCGGCTTTTAATATCGGTTAAGGCATTTAATTCATCAAACATGCTATGAAGCAATTTTCGACGACGATCTATTACCGCGACTATAATAGAATCTTTTGATTTAAAGTAGTAATACACGTTACCTAATGGTACATCTGCAAGGCTTGCGATGTTTGCTAAGGTTGTGTTGCTCACACCCTGTCTATGAAATAGCTGATCTGCAGAATCGATGAGTCGAGCGCGTTTGTCGTTACGTTTTGCCATGATGTTATAGTCCTATGTTGTTTTAATTTGTCGTTAGTTTTCTGAATTCCAAGTCACATTATACACACCAAATTATATAGTTCAACAGTTAACTGAAGGTATTTTACTAAAATCTGTCAATATTTTTCAGACAGACGGTAGCTTTAAGCCGATAAAAAGAAGGTATCTACATGTATTTAAAGCCCTTAAAGCCAATAAAACCTATAAAAATCAGTTAACTAGATTTAAAAAGCTTAATAAAAAAATCTTAAATTATATTAAGATGATAAGAATGATGAACAAAATAAAGATAAAAACACATCAACTTGAAGTTGGGGTATATACACCTGAATTAATTCTAAGTAATATAGAAAGTCAGCTTCAATCTGGCTGTGAAATTTTAAGCATAGGGGGAATACCCCCTAAGTTATTAGCTTTGGCTGATAATCAAAAAACCATTCAACAAGCTTGCCAACTTTATTCTAATTATCCTATAAAATATATTTTGCCTGGGCTCTTAAATTATAAAAAAAAAGTTTTAAACTCAACGCTTCAGCATTATAAAATTGCATTAAAAACACTTAAAAATTTAGGCATTGCTTGGGTGCAATTAAACGATCCTATTTTTGTGACAGATATTGCTCATGAGCATCAAGATAAAATCATACACGCCTATCAAGAGATAGCTGAAAACGCCCCTAAAATATTATTAGCCACCTATTTTGGCGGGGTGGAAGAAAATATGGGTTGGATGAAAAAAATCCCTATGGATGGATTGCATCTAGATTTAGAGGCCGCTCCAGAACAACTTATGTTTGTTTTGAAAAATGACCTAATGAAATCGCTTAAGGTCTTATCTTTAGGGGGACTTAAAAAAACAGAGCATTATGCGCATTCTATCCAAGCTTATCTGGATCATTTTATTGAGTATAAACCCCAAATTTGGCTTAGCATGCTGATGCCAGACACTCAGTCAATAAAACAAAAAAAAATAAACACAGCCGATTTTCAGAAACAAAACGCCAGCATTGATATTATTCAATTATATTTAGAAATCGATTTGCATTCAGATAATGAGCGAGAAAATAATTTGCCTAAATTATTGCTTTTAAATAAATTAATAAAAAAAATAAAATCACACTATCCAGCGGTGAAGTTTTTAATGCCAAAAAAGTCTGTTTTAGAGGCAACTTTTTTTTATGCAAGAAATGAAATCATTAAGTGAGAAAGCATGAGCACATGGTTGCCTAGAAGTTGGTTATTTGGCCATCCAGAAAAAAGTTGTCCCAAAATTAGCCCCGATGGACGCCATCTTAGTTACTTAGCACCTCAACATAATCATTTGGCTTTAATTATTCAAAAATTAGAAAATTTAGAAAAATCAGATCTCAAATCTGAGGCATTTGACTTAAAACAGCACATGATACAAGAGTATGAATGGGCTTATACTCATAATCATATTATTTACTCAAATGACGCCGAGGGGGATGAAAATGCGGTTTTATATTGCTTAGCCATAAATTCAAATACTGCACCTATTAGGTTAACCCCAAAAAATACACAAGCCAAGTTAATCAAGCTTTCTGCTCGTTATCCAGATAAAATAGCCATTTTAATTAACAATAGACATTCAGGCATATTTGATGTGTGTGTGGTTAATATTCATACAGCTGAAATGACACAAGTTTATCAAAATAAAGAATACATTGATATTTATGTCGACGAAGACTTTAAGCCTAAAATTGGCATTAAACCTAATTCAGATGGTACTTGTCGAGTAGATTATTTAAATCAAATAGATTATCAGCCTAGCGTAGTAACAAAGTTATCTCAGCTCGATTTTATGGGTATATATAGATACAAAGAAAATCGTATGGGCTTAAATGCAGAAGGCAATGCTGTTTTTTTTGCGCAAAGCACTGAAACCGATAAAGCGCAATTAATAAGAATAAGTTTAATAGATTTTAGCAAGAAAACATTGGCATTAGATTCAAGCTGTGACTATCAAGATGTTATTTTCGACCCAATCTCTAGAGAGCCTATTGCAGCAGCATTTAATTACCAAATAAAAAAATGGCAAATAATCAATCCAGATAAGACAAAGCTGATTAGGCCATTAATAGATTATCGCCCTAATCATGAATTAAGTGTTTTATCCCAATCTCAAGATAATGCAATATGGCTGGTGGCCTATGTTTCAGACAGACACACACCTGAATATTGTTTATATCATACTAAGACAAAATCAATTCGGCATTTGTTTTTTAGCGATCTGCCATTAAATCAATTTAAAGAGTTAGTCGCACAACAGTGTGTAGAGGTGCCAACAAAAGATGGGTTGAATATTCCTTGTTATTTGTCTTTGCCATTGCCATCACAATTGGTTCAAGATAAAAAAATTGCCTTGATCTTATGGATACATGGAGGGCCTAATGCACGTGATTTTTGGGGATTTAACCCTGTTCATCAATGGCTAAGCAATAGGGGCTATGCGGTATTAAGCATTAATTTTAGAGGCTCAACAGGTTTTGGTCGGGCTTTTTTAGAAGCGGGCAATGGAGAATGGGGCGGGAAAATAGCCGAAGATATTAAAACCTGTGCAGAATGGGTGGCAAAAAAATATACCATTATCAATCCAGATAAAATAGCGATTATGGGCAGAAGTTTTGGGGGGTATTCTGCTTTAATGGGCCTGGCAAAATACCCCGATTTTTATGCATGTGCTGTAGATTGGGTGGGGCCCACAAATTTAAATGATTTATTAGAGCAGAGCCCGCCTTATTGGAAAATAGTCCATGATTTATTAATCAAAATGCTGGGAGATGCCACAGTGCGTTTAGCCCATTCTCCTGATCAGTATATACACCAATTTAAAAAACCTTTATTAAAAGCACATGGGGCGCATGATATTCAGGTGAATCACCGTGGCCCAGATGCTTTTATTGCACAATTAGAAAAACACTTACCAGATTTATTTTATGGTACTTTTCCTAATGAAGGGCACCGATTCAGGCATGCTAACAATAAAATTGCTTTTTATACCATGGTAGAAGCATTTGCTGCCCAGTATCTTGGTGGTGGCTTAGAGCCTATTCAAGATGAAATTGAAAAAAGTACGTTTATAAAATATATAAAAAAGGCGGTATAAACCGCCTTTTTTGAAAAAATTTTAGTTAAAAAATTAATCTCGGTTGTTAAATACAGATAAGATCTGTAATAACGAGATAAACAAGTTATAAATAGCCAAATAAAGCGTCACAGTGGCCATAATATAATTACGTTCTCCACCATGAATAATGCTGCTGGTTTGATATAAAATCATGGCAGAAGAAAAGATCATAAAACCACCAGCAATGATTAATTGTAGCATGGCCATTTTTAAGAACAAGTTAGCAATTACCCCTACAAATAAAATAAGGGAGGCAGCCATCATAAAACCACTCATGTAGTTAAAATCAGTTCGAGTGGTTAAGGCATAAGCAGAGAGCGATAAAAATATAACGCCTGTGCCACCTAAAGCCGTCATAATGATTTGTGCGCCATTATGCATGTGTAAGAAAGTATTTAATAATGGCCCAAGGGTATATCCCATAAAACCGGTTAGGGCAAAGACAAAAAATAGCCCTAAACTTGAATTTCGAGTGGCTTGAGTGGCAAAAAGTAAGCCAAAATAGCCCACTAAGGTTAATAAGCCTAAATTAGGGGCATTGGTTACCATGGAAAAGCCAGCGGTTAGGGCGCTAAATAACAAGGTTAAAGATAATAAAATATAAGTATTTCGGATAACCGTATTCGTTGCCAAGACAGATTCTTGGGTACGAATGACAGCAGAAGAATATTGATTAAATTGATTGGCCATCTAACTAAGCTCCCGTAAATATTAAAAATAATTAACTTAACTAGCGTTAGTATACCATATTTTATAAATATATTACAAAATACTATAAATGACTTGCCAAAAGTATAATACTCGAGGTATATTTTGGGAGCTGTTTATTATAGCAATTTATGTCTATCGGAGAGATGGCTGAGTGGTTTAAAGCGACGGTCTTGAAAACCGTTGAGGGCTAATCCCCCTCCCAGGGTTCGAATCCCTGTCTCTCCGTAACGCCTATAAGTAAGTAAAGGATTGCAATGGTTATCACCGTCTTATTAGTAGATGATCATGAGTTGGTTAGAGCAGGGATAAGAAGCTTACTTGCTGACGTATCAGGCATAAAAGTCATTGCGGAGGCATCTACTGGGGAAGAGGCTATTAAGCTTGCCAGAGAAAAACGCCCCGATGTGATATTAATGGACATTCGAATGCCTGGCATTGGTGGCCTAGCAGCAACCACAAAACTCCTTCGATTTAATCCAGATGTTAAAATTATTGCCTTAACCGTTTGCGGAGAAGAACCTTTTCCTTCTAAGTTATTACAAGCCGGTGCAGCAGGTTATTTAACCAAAGGTTCCGATTTAAGTGAAATGGTTCAGGCCATTCATTCTGTTTATTCAGGCAAGCGCTATATTAGCGCAGGTATCGCCCATCAGTTAGCTCTTAAACATTTATCAGATGACAAAGCTTCGCCATTTGATGCCTTATCCGATCGTGAGTTACAGGTCATGATGATGATTACCAGTGGTACTAAAGTGCAAGATATTTCCGATAAATTATGCTTAAGTCCTAAAACAGTGAACAGCTATCGTTATCGATTGTTTGAAAAACTTGAAGTGAGTAACGATGTTGAATTAACGCACATGGCGTTAAGGCATGGCATTTTAGACATGGAAAGCGAAACCGCTTAATTATCTTGTTTGATAGTAAAAGTTTTTTAAATAATACAACAGAGCGTCCAGGCGTATATTGCATGCGTAATAGCACTGGGGCAGTATTATATGTTGGTAAAGC
>CANJMM010000004.1 GCA_947475765.1 Legionellales bacterium
CGTGTTTGGCGCCATTGGGTTAAATCTTTAACCACATTCTCTAAGGTAGGTTCTGGCATCTATTGATTCTCCATCTTTTGATTATTAACAAAAGACGCCAGTCTATCAGGGGTGGGATTTATTGTTATGCAGATTTGCTAATAAGATACAGATATCCTCACAGAATATATTCAGAAACAAGAAAAACCCTTATAACACCCCTTCGGCTTGTGCGCTATCCATCGCCACCCAAATCGCGGGCTACGCCGAGCTATTCTGGGTGGAGAATTCCGCGCAGTTCGTTAAAATAAAGCATTTTTAGTCTTTTTCTATATGAATAAATAGCTACGGAGGCGAATTAAGGTTGCTTTATGACAATCAAATCCTTAAAGTTTTGATTCTCAACTCGAAATTTAAATAAAAATATAAAAGCATGAATCACCATAAAAAAAGATTATATTATTAACAGCCATAATTTTTGGTTCTAAAAAATAAAAAGGTAATAAAATGAATTGTCATTCAAAACATTTCGCATCCATTCTTGATGAATCTGCTCTGTCCATTTAGCTTTAAATAAATCTGTCATCGCAAGATGCATTAAGAGATCTCGCAAGGGTGCAGGATATAAAACACAGGCATCATAAACAACAATTACCCGATTCACTAATCTTCATATCCCAGATTTAATTTCTGTGCTTCTTCTGTTAATTTAGCAAGTGATTGAAATCGTGCCTCATCTTCCCGTGCCTTAAACGCCAATACATCTTTGGCTAATATACGACGCTTTGTTCCCACTTTTCTAAAATAAATTTTCCCTTCCTCCAGAAGGCTTACCAAATAAGGACGAGACACATTTAACAAATCGGCTGCTTCTTGTGTTGATAATTCTTGGTGAATGGTGACCAATGTTACTGCATTTCCCTCGCCCATTTGTGCCAATATATCCACTAACAAACATAATGCTTGCGCCGGAATTTCGACTTCTGCTTGTTTTTTTCCTTCTTTGACAAGAATCGCTAAGTTTTTTTCTAAACTAATATAACTCGACAATTTTCGACTTGATTTTTCAGCCAATGCCGAATCTGCCTTAGAGGGTAATTGGATATTGATGGTTTTTGCTATTTTACTTAACATAAGCTTAACTCCACTTATCAAAGTCACTTCATATAATTCGAGTATAGCACAAACGAAGCAAACGAAACATCCGAATTAAGCGAAAAAATAAGTGCATATACTTTATTTACCGCCTGATCTTATGATTCAACTTGCTGAATTGTTTCGAATAATGACAAACTAATCTGCTCAATTAATTGTAACAATCGTAAAAAATCACCGCTTTTACGGTAGATAGGGTCATCTTTAAGTACAGAGCAAAGAGCGGTTGACTTGCTTAAGTCGTAAATTTTATTATCACTAAAAAGACATTTGCAGATTTGGTGATGAAGTGATAAGCTTAATTTAAATCACCAAATCTGCAAATGTCTTTTTGGTGATAAGTTAAAATCCTCATTCCAGGAACAGAATAATATTATGTCCGCTACTTTTATAGGCAGAAAAAAAGAATTAGCCCAGCTCACGCTTTTATTAAAAAAGCAATCTGCTAGCCTTGTGGTGATAAAAGGCAGGCGCCGTATTGGCAAAAGCCGGCTCATACAAGAATTTGGTCAAAATTTTAATCTACTCACTTTTTCGGGTGTACCACCAACCGAAAAAACAACGCAACAGGATCAATTGCAAGAATTTGGATGGCAATTGGGCAAGGCTTTAAAAGAGCCTTCTTTTAAAGAAGAGAATTGGAATGATTTATTTCTTCGTCTGGCAACGCATACCCGAAAAGGGCGTGTCATCATTTTATTTGATGAAATTTCTTGGATGGGATCAAAAGATCCAAATTTTTTAGGCAAGCTTAAAAATGCATGGGATATAGAATTTAAAAAAAACCCTCAACTTATTCTCATACTCTGTGGATCGGTTTCGGCTTGGATTGAAAAAAACATATTAAAAAGCACAGGTTTTCTAGGAAGAATTTCATTAAATTTAACTTTAGAAGAATTACTGCTTAATGATTGCAATCAATTTTGGGGGAAAGCAGGAAAAAACATTTCTGCCTATGAAAAATTTAAAATGCTTTCTGTTACTGGCGGTGTGCCAAAATATCTTGAAGAAATTCAGCCTAACTTATCAGCAGAAGAAAATATAACCAATCTGTGTTTTAACAAGGCTGGTTTACTCTTTAATGAATTTGAGCATATTTTTACGGATATTTTCTCTAACAGAAGCGAAATATATAAACGGATTACCCAAACATTATCTGATGGAAGAGTCGATTATGAAAAAATTTATACTCAACTCAATATAGAAAAAAGTGGCGTGATCACTGAATATTTAGATGAGTTAGTCAAATCTGGGTTTATTCGTCGTGATTATACTTGGCATTTGAAAACCGGAAAAACATCAAAACTAAGTAAATATCGAATTTCAGACAATTATTTAAGATTCTATTTAAAATATATTGCGCCAAATAAAGAAAAAATAGAACGAAGTGGCTATGCTGGAAAATCGATGCCCTTAATCCCTGGCTGGGAAGGCGCTATGGGGCTACAATTTGAAAACTTAGTTTTAAATAATAGAGAAAAAATAAGAGATTTACTCAACATCCAATATAATGATGTTATCTATGATAATCCTTTTTTTCAGAACAAAACTACGCGTCAAGAAAGCTGCCAAATAGACTATTTAATTCAAACGCGCTTTGAAACGCTGTATGTTTGTGAAATAAAATTTTCAAAAAACATGATTAAAAACAATATTATTACCGAAGTGCAAGAGAAAATAAATCGTTTAAAACCCCCTCGTCATATGTCTTGTCGACCTGTTTTAATTCATGTCAATGAAGTCAGTGAAGAGGTTATTGAGAGTCGATTTTTTTCACATATTATTAATTTTAGTCAACTACTTGAGATTTAGGCAGTAATATGGGATAATGACGCATTTGGTCAAAAAATAAGAATAAAATGATAAGCCACCTTATAAAAGATGGCGTCCCCAAGGGGGTTCGAACCCCTGTTACCGCCGTGAAAGGGCAGTGTCCTAGGCCACTAGACGATGGGGACCTAAGTTATAACAATTTTCTACTTAAGGTTGGTTCACCAACTGCTTTTGGTGGAGCTAGGCGGGATCGAACCGCCGACCTCTTGCATGCCATGCAAGCGCTCTCCCAGCTGAGCTATAGCCCCTCAAGAGAAGCGTAAATTTTACGTATTCTTTTTCACTCTGTCAATTATTTTTTTACATTACAATTAATTGAATTGATTGGCTTAATCGTTTCAATGTTTTTTCCCGCCCTAAGAGCCATAGCGTGCTGTCAATCGCAGGAGATGTGGTATGTCCAATTATAGCAACTCGCAGCGGCTGAGCCAATTCAGGCATCTTTACCCCTAGTTCTTTTATTGTGTCCTGAATACAGGCATGTAAAGCCTCTTTGGTCCAATTTTCCAAATGCGTTAAATGATGGTAAATGACTTCGAGTATTTTTTTAGATTGCGTTACTAGGAATTTTTCTTTAGAGATTTGTTCGTAAGCCAACTCTGTATAAAAGCAAGCACTTTTTTCGGCCATTTCTTTTAGGGTTTTCACCCGTTCTTTTTGGACTAAAATCACTTCCTTCAAGCTAGGTCCTTTACTTACATCTAGGTCTAATTTTTCAAAATGATAAGCCACATGCCCTAATAAGCTGTCTATTGTATTGGTTTTGATATAATGCTGATTTAACCATAACAATTTTTCCATATTCAATGCAGCAGGAGCAGAATTAATGCGATAGGTATCAAAAAATTCGATTAATTCTTCTAGTGAAAAAATTTCTTGATCCCCATGTGACCAACCTAAACGGGCCAAATAATTTAATAAAGCATGAGGTAAAATGCCCATTTCTTTATAATCTAAAACACTGGCGGCGCCATGGCGTTTGGACAGTTTTTTTCCATCTGGCGCTAATATCATAGGCAGGTGCCCATAAATCGGTGGCTTAAAATTTAAAGCATGGAATATATTGATTTGACGGGGGGTATTATTAATATGATCATCCCCTCTTAAGACATGCGTTATCCCCATATCTGCATCATCAACAACGACACTTAAATTATAAGTCGGCGATCCATCTGTTCTGGCTAAAATTAAATCGTCTAATTCCTCATTGGCTATCTCAATTTTACCCTTAATCGCATCTTCGATGATAACCAAACCTTCTAGTGGGTTTTTAAAGCGAATCACATAAGGCGCATCAGCAGGAATATTATCTGGCTGCTGATACCGACAATGATAATCGTATTTCGCTTTTACTTTTTTAAGAATTTGCATTTCCCGCAATTTTTCTAAACGTTCTTTTGAGCAATAGCATTTATAGGCATGGCCGGTGGTCAATAATTGCGAAATAACCGCATGATAACGATCGAATCGTTCTGTTTGATAATAAGGGCCTTCATCCCAAGATAATCCTAACCATTTCATGCCATTTAAAATAATATCTACTGCTTCTTGTGTCGAACGCTCTAAATCGGTATCTTCTACTCTTAGAATAAATTTTCCGCCATTTTTCTTTGCAAATAACCAGCAATATAGCGCAGTTCTCACGCTACCAATATGTAAATATCCTGTTGGAGAAGGCGCAAAACGTGTACAAATCATAGTATTTCAGTTAATCCACATTAAATTATATTCAAAAAATGTTATCTTTCTAGATTGCGTTTAATGCCTTAATTAGGCATTTTTTAAAGATTTCTTAGCCATTCTAACCGTCTTAATTTTATATTAATTTTATATTAGATTTATATTAGATTTATAATAGAGTAGTTTGATCAAGGAAGAAAGCTGCATATTCTATTTTATCTGACTAACCCTTTTAGTCTGTAATTTTTCGCCATTTATTAGTTAGCTTAAAAACACGAATTTTAAAACTTTAAGCTTCTTCTGTGCTGCTGATTGCATTGTATGTTATTTGAGCAGAAGTGACTTTCTGCTCTACTACCCCTTCTGGCCCAAATACAATCACGCGTTGAGCAGAACGAATAGTATCGGGACGATGGGCAATAATAATTCGTGTCATCTTTAAATGCTGAATAGACTGATTGACACCATGTTCCATTGCCACATCTAAATGACTGGTGGCTTCATCTAAAAACAGTATTTTAGGAGAACGATATAAAGCTCTGGCCAATAATACCCGTTGTTTTTGACCGCCAGATAAAGAAGCGCCAATTTCCCCAATAAGCGAATTATACCCCATAGGCATATTGATGATATCTTGGTGAATCATCGCCATTTTGGCACAGCTTTCGATTTTAGCCATATCAGATTGTGCATCAAAAAAACAAATATTGTCACTAATAGAACCCGACAGTAACTGATCATCTTGCATGACAGCAGCCACTTGATTTCTGAAATTAGCAATTCCTAGCTTATCTAAAGCCATGCCATCTATCAGAATTTCCCCTGATGTTGCTTTAAATAAGCCCATCATCACTTTCATTAGGGTTGTTTTTCCGCAACCTGAAGGCCCTACTAAAGCAACTATTTCACCTGGTTCAATATTAAAAGATACCTTATTGACCACTGCGGGTTCAGATTCGGCATAGCTAAAACAAACTTTTTTCAGCTCAATTTTACCCGTGATATCTTTAAAAGTAGAATGAAACACATAAGGTTCTACTTCTATTTTCTCTAACACAATATCGCCTAAACGTTCTAAATGTAATCCTAACATTTTAAGCTCTACCACTGTTTCTATTAGGGCTATTGCTTTAGAAGTGAATTGCTGTTTATACGAAATAAAAGCGAACATCATCCCTATGGTAAATCCGGCTGTCCCTGAACCCGATGTAATCATTTGGGCGCATAAATAAATAACAGCAATATTTTCTATGCCAAATAATAAACTATTTATACTAGAATAAATAATGCCGAGCTTAGCTTGTTTTATGCCTGTATTAATCGTATCCGCATAACGATTTTGCCATAAAACCCCCCGATCCGATTCTTTGCCATATATTTTAATACTTTGAATTGCTCTAATCGTTTCAATAAAATTAGAGTTTTCTTTGCTAGAAGCGACAATATTTTCTTCGGTAAGTTGTTTTAAAGGCCTATACCAAGCAAATCGAATTAGGCCATATAACGCTACCGCAACCATCACAACAATCGCTAGCATGCTTGAATAAACAAATAACATAATTAACGTTGAAATGGCCATCATGCCATCTACTATGGCCTGAACCAGGCTTGTGGTCAGCAGTTTTTCTATCTGACCCAATGAACCAAATCGCGAGACAATATCGCCAATATGACGCTTTTCAAAAAAAGGTAGGGGCAATCGAATTAAATGCCTAAATAAATTAGTCGCCATTTGTATACTCAGCATACTCCCCAATGACAAGACGAGTAAACTTCTTAATCCCGTCACAAATAACTGGATTAACATAACCAATAAAAACCCAACAGCCAATATTTTTAAAAAACTCATGTCATGGCTGACAATAGCCTGATCCACCACTAATTGATTATAAAACGGGCTAATTAAAGAAAAAGCTTGCAATACGACTGACAATAAAAATACTTGTAACATACTACGCTTTAAGCCGACAACTTTATGCCAAAATGCATCAAACGGTACTTTTTGAACCTCTTTTTTGATTTTAAATTCAGAAGTAGGAATTAATTCAAGGGCCACGCCCGTAAAATGTTTTGAGACTTCATTGAAGCGAAATGTCCGCTCGCCTTGCGCTGGATCATGAATCACAATGCCCGATTTAGTCACTTTTTTAAGCACTACAAAATGATTCATATCCCAATGCAAAATACAAGGTGCTTGCAACTGATCCATTTCTTCAATTTCAAGTCTTAATGGCCGACAAGCATAACTCATTTTTTCAGCAGTTTGAATAATCTGATGCAGCGTAATCCCTCTTAAAGAAACAGGGTAACGTCGACGCAAGCTAATTAAATCAATTTCATGGCCATGATACGTGGCAATCATGGCCAAACAAGCCAAACCACATTCTGCTACTTCTGTTTGTAGTATAACCGGCAATCGATTAAATGAACTAAATTTTAATAAACCCAGTGGATTTTTCATTATAAATGTCCCTTAATGCTATAAATAGGTTCGAGCATCCACTGCAAAATATTACGTTTATCTAATACAATATCTGCCTCAAGACTCATCCCTGGCTGAACTTCAAATTGCTTGCCATAAGCATAAACCGTTGTGGCATCTAATAACACTGTGACTTTATAGACAGGCTCTTTTATTTCTAATGGTACGGTTAGTTCTTGTGGCAAAAGTACATTACGTGAAATACTTGAAATTTTACCTTTATAAATACCAAATCGTTGGTGAGGAAAAGCATCATACCGAACCCTTACCATTTGATTCACTTCGATAAAACCAATGGCCCTAGAAGGAATATATAGCTCGATTTCTAATACAGATTGATCTGGCAAAATAGAGAGTAATGGCAATTGATTTACCCAATCCCCTGTATGCACCCCTAAACTTGATACATGGCCTTTTACGGGAGCGCGAATCATCATTTCTCGCCTACCCTCAATTTCAGTTTCTTTTTGAGTTAACTCTGAAATCGCTTTTTCTATATCATTGATTCTGGCTTGATAGCGTGTCGGCAATTGCTCATATTCAGATTCTATTTGTTTTAAAGCACTTTGTTTAGATCGCTCTGCTCGAATGGTTTCATTTTGTTGTTGCTGTAAGCTAAGATAGTCTTCATAAATTTTTTGATAATCCACTTGAGAAACATGGCCATTTTCTTTTAACTTAAACGCATTATTTGCTCTTATTTTAGCCAATTGGACGCGTTCTTCACCCAGCAAAGCAGCCTGATTAATCTGAGCAAGCTCTTCTTGGCTATGTATTTTTTGCTGAATGAGTCGATTTTTTTCAGAATGGAATAATGTTTTTTCTGAGGCTATCTGCTCTTGATATTTTTGTTTAGATAACGTGAGCTCTTGTAGCAACTTAACTTCAACCCCATGCTGAGTCGCCTGAGATTTATCCGAGGTTACCGTAAAAAGCGGATCGCCTTCATTGATAGCCTGCCCTTGCATTACATGGATTTTTGTGATGATCCCTTGTTGTTGCCCAAATATTTTAACAATGCCTTTGTCTGGGACAATCAAGCCTTTCACTGTTTCTTTTTTGGTATAAGTTCCCCAACATAAAAAAAAAGCCGTTAAAAATAATAAAGCAAGCGCACACCCTGTCATCAATTGATAAGAAAAAGGCTGTAAAAGTAATACCTCACCATATAATCTATCTTTTTGATGCACTAAAGCTTCTGTTCTAAACAATGAATCTTGATGGCTTACGTTATTATTCGTCATATTATCCCCCGATTGCCTATTTTAGAGGGAATTGATCAAATAAAATAGCCTATAAGCCCTATGCTTATCTGCTTAAAACTACCTTTGGTCGGAATATTGATTGTGATTACACGATTTTACGATTTTATATTGACTTATTATCGCATCGATATGCCCTGCCATAAGCGGTAGGATGTACGCCTGAAGTCATGGCTTCCCAAACAACATGCGTAGCACCAATGCGGCCCGCCTCATCCATGGCGCGGTATTTCGCGTATTGTCGTCCCAGTGGCGTATAAGAAAGATGGGAGGTTCCTATCACCTCACCTATAAAAGTACAATTTTTGACCATTTCAGGGTAAGCTGGATGAATTTTTTGCCCTCGGTAACTTGGCTCAAAAGCACAATTACTGATGCACAGCATGATCAGTAGGCCACTAAAAAACCCCATCACTTTTTTTTTCATCTTTTTTCCCTCCCTGGAAAATATTTAAGCTACTTAAGAACGCTGGGAACGCCCCGATTCTTTTAATAAAAAATAAGCCATCATTGCTGAAAAAAGTAGCCCAATAGGCATAATCAGCATGGTATTTTGAAACACTTCAGGGGAATATAAAGGCATCCCATCTGCTTTAAGCGCCCCATCCCAAAAAAAGTCTATAAACTTACTGACGACTCTTTGAAAAATCATGCCTACTAACACGACAATAAAATTTGTGGTCGCAATGGCAGTGCCCAGTACTTGAACAGGAGAAATTTCTTTACTCACCGCAAAACAAATATTTTCTGCACTCGAAAAAAATCCTAACAAAAATAATAGCCCCCCAATCATCCAAAGAGAGCTTATGTCAACATAAATAAATATCACCATGACCAAAGCCGCTAACAATGCCCCTATCACTAAAGGCATACGGCGATTATTTAACTTATCTGAAATGATTCCAGTCACCGGACCACCAACAGCCCAACCTAGCAATACCATGGTCACTAATTGAATGGCCATGTCTTTTTCTATGCCATACACCTGTTGAACATATTCTCCCCCCCACAATTCTGCAAAAACCATTGTGGGCATCATAATAAATCCACCAATTAGGCCATTAATCCAAATTTGGCGATTTTTACACATAATTATCAAATCACGCAGTAAATGGCCAAAAGCAATCTCTTTATATCCCTCAACAGCCTTGTTTTTAACCTGCGGTACATCTCGTATTAAAAACCACATGATAGGCACCACAAAAAAACCAAACCAACCAAAATAGCTGAGCGTGCCATCCCAACCCATGGTGCTCACCATTTTATTCATACTCCAATTGCCAAACATACCGCCCAACATGCCTAATGCGGTAGTAAAGCCTGAAATAAAGCCAAAACGATTAGGGGGTAACCAAATTGTGGCCACTTTTAAGACACCCACAAAAGCAAAAGCAGAACCAAAACCAATCAAAAATCGTGCTGCTGCCGCAACCGCATAATGAGAAGTTGTCGCAAAAAGTACAGCACCAATGGCGCAGCATAATGTGGCTAAAGTCAGTATTCTACGGGGACCATATTTATCTAATAAAAGCCCTACGGGTATTTGCATAGGGGTATATGCATAATAATAATATCCCACTAAAGCTGCTACCCCATCGGCCGTAGGGATCTGAAAGGCGCTCATCAGCTCAGGTACCATTACATTAGGGGAAATACGCAGCAGATACTCATAGCAATAAAATAAGGCAGCCAATAAACAAATCACCCAGGCCAATACAGACCCCATGCCACTCACTGTTCGATAAGGCGAATAATGAGACTGCTTTTTCATAAATTATTTAACCCTAGTTTGATGGCAGGATAAGAGAAAACACGAAGGTATACACCTTACGTTATTCATCAGGTTAAAGCAAGATATTTTACATACACAGTTTTATAGCTTACTCTGAATTTGTGACCCCATCAATGCCTAATTTTTGGAGCACGGCAAGTTCTTCTGCATTCTTTATATTTTTGACAATGGCTTTTGCCTTAATACTATGCGCAATATCTATACATGTTTTAACTAAAATTTGATTTTCTGGCTGTGTTTCGATCTTTTGAGTAAAATTAGGGTCAATTTTAATATATTTAACCAACAGTTCCTGCAAATAGCCTAAATGATTCATATTTGCCCCAAAATAATCGATAGACAGCTTAACCCCCATTAATATAAACTTTTCAAGTATGGGCTTAATTTCCAAAAGATTTTGAATTAAATCATATTCTGAAAGTTCAACAATCACATTTTCTTTAAACTCACCAAGGGTGCCTAGTCTGGCCAATAACTGTTCTGGATAAGACGGCTTTAAAAAAGTATCACTGGATAAATGAACAAAATAAAATTTCTTTTTATCCTGTTCTGATTTTATTTTTTGAACAACTTGAGAAAAAATCATCAGATCCACTTCATGAATTATTTTTATTCTTCTTGCCACATATCGCCACTCACGAGACAACAATCGATTATTTTCAGATATTTGCAAGCGACCAAATACATCAAAATACAGATTATCGGGATAAGCATAAAGCGTAAGAGACTCAAGGTGACAAATAAAGTGGTTCTCTTTTATGGTTTTTTCAAACAAGTTATTCCAGTGCATTTCTGCCTTGAGCATTTCTTCCTTTTTCTCTTCAGATTGCTGGTAAATTTCACAACAATTGACACCGTGTTTTTTTGCCTGGATTAACGCGCTGTTTGCTTTTTTAAAGATTTCAGATTCTACTTCACTATAATCAAACGAGGTAATACCTGCATGTACCATATTTTCAGAGGCCATGCTCACGACTTGTGCATATTTCTTTAAGAACGGCGAAAATTTCTGTGCATAAGACGCTTCTGAGTCTAAAGGCTGATTCAATAACAGAACAACAAAACAGGAAACCTCATTTCGAACAATAATCGCATCGTTCTCTTCTTTCAATAGGGTTTCTAATAGCCTTGCTGTTTGTATTAACGCTTGATCTCCAGCAATTCGCCCAAATTGATCGTTGTAGGCTTTAAAGTCTTCTAATTCTAAAATAATAAACAAACCCACGCCTGCTTCATTGTTTTTCCTCATTCCATAAAGCTTATTTGTTAGCCATTTTTTATTTTTTAATCCGGTTAAGCTATCATGATACAGCTGATCTTTTAAGTCTTTAGCTAATTTTTCCTGCTCTTCAAAAATCTTTTTCAATCGAAAAGAAAGGTGATTTATGGCAACAACAACTGCTCGTAAATCACTGGCCCATGGCAATTCTTTCATTTGATGAAATTGTTTTTTTTCCATCAATGCTGCTTGCCTTGTGATATCTCGTAAAGGTTTAAGCAAGAAAAATAATATCAAATACCCGAGTATGCTCACTAAAACCGTAATGAACACCAGCCAATATAAGCCTTCCGTCAGATTTTTATATAGCTGTTCATAGGCAAAACCAGGGTGACATTGTACAAAAATTTTGCCCAATTGATTCCAGCCATCTAAAACAACGGCTTCTTTTACGGGAGAAGCAATATTGATGATTTTTTCAAACCAATCTGGTACATTATAAACTTCTTTTTTATTTATCAGTTCAACTAAAGTTACGCCATTTGTTGAAACCATTTTGATATTTTGATAATACCCCGAATCGAATATCGCATCGATAATTCTTTTTGCTGTAGGCAAATCATTGCCTTTAAGGCTAGTCGATATAGATAAGCCTAAAGAATTTGCCGTATCTTGTGCATTTTGCGCAAGTTGACTTTGTACAAACTCCTCGGTATTTTTTAAAACGAAGTAACTCATTCCAAGAAACAAGCCCACTAAAATGATAAAAACCGTGATCAATAATTGTTTTGATAATGTCATCATTCACCTATCTAATAAATTCACCAATTTTTCCGCCTAAAATTCGTTGGGTCATATCATCCCATTTTTTTATGTCTTTTGGTTGCCCTAGCGCATTGCCTAATCCTTGTTGTTTGGCACGCCACAGCCCCTTACCATTCAAACTATAAATAGGCTTTAAATCTGTTCTTTTGTTGCCTGGTAAAATCTCGCCATTTAAATTATCTAAAACCAAGGGGATAGCGTCCGGCGTTTCATAATAAGTTAAGACCATATGTGCTTGATTGAGCTCAAGTGCTTGAACATAAGTAATAAATAACTTTTCTTCTGGTATGCCCAGCTCTATTAAAGTAAAATATTTGGCAATAGAATAATCTTCGCAGTCCCCTGCCCCTGCCACCAAAAACTCTAATGGGGTGGCCCAATAATCTGTCGCACCCCATACAGTCATGTCGGTTTTAAATTCGATTAAATTAAAAAATAAATTAACGTTTTTTAACTTTTCTTGAGTGGTTTTATCTTTGTTTTCAACAAATACTTTTTCCCAGCTCACCAGCCGCCTCTTAGCATATTCCCCATATTTAGCTTGTATCTTAGCTAAGAATTCTACCTCAAAATGAATGGCGGCATAAGATAGCCCCGCTAACATAAAATAAAACAAAACCCACATCAAATATAAATAAGCTGTTTTAGGGCCTAAAAAAAAAGGGGCCCTAGAACCCCTTTTTAATATTTTATCTTTCAGTGCCATTAGCACAATTCGCACAATTCGCACAATTGGCACAATCAGGAATCCAAAGAAAACAACTTGGGTTCTTTTAATTTTGCCGCTTCAGGTAATTCCACCCCTAAGGACGATAATAGCGTGCCCACATGACTGAGCATACGATATTTACCAAATACTTCTTGATTTTTAGCCGTTACATAACGTGTTCTAGAGGTATACAACTCATTTTCAGAATCGAGTACATCTAACAAGGTTCTTTGACCTATATTAAATTGCTTCAGATAAGCATCACGTGTTCTCTCAGAAGCGTCCATATGCATTTTCATGAATTTTTGCTGACTTCTGGCTGTGGTGAATAAGTTCCAAGCCAACTCAACTGCTTGCTGTGTTTCACGATGTGCGCGATTACGCACTTCTTGTGCTTCTTGAACACGCCAGCATTCTTCATTAACTTTAGCGATATCTGAGCCACCTTTAAAAATATTATAACGACCTTTTAGCATCACTGAAAAATCGTCATTATCACCAACTGAGCCATCAATATTATGATTTCGACCTAAACTCGCCTCCAGATCAAAGCGGGGGAAAAAACTCGCTTGGGCCAATTTCTTGGCTGAACGCACAGCGCTCACATCTCCAATGGCTGAACGTAAAATAGGGTTATTATTGAGCCCCATGGCAACCGCCGCCCGTTCATTTTCAGGAAAACCCACATCTGGCATAGCAGGTTGTACTAACCCTTCTGCAGGCAACCCAACAAATCTTTCATAGCGCGTCATGGCATCTCTATGATTAGATTGTGCGGCAATTAAATTAGTACGGGCAAGGGCTAAACGACCTTCTGCTTGATCTAAATCTGCTTTACGGCCCACACCCCCTTCACTGCGTTTTTCTATTTGGCCAAAAATTCTTTCATGGGCTTCTAAATTATATTTAGCCAGAGTAACTAATTTTTTTTGTAATAACACTTGTAAATATTGCTCAACCACTTGAGCCGCTGTATCTTGGGCCGTGCCATTGGTACGCCAAGCTTCTGCTCTAATTTGTGTCATTCTGCCTTCTGAGTCATTCTTAACCGCAAAGCCATCAAATAACATTTGTCTGGCCGTTAAGGTAAATTCTGATCGGGTCAGAGTAGTAGAATCTGAAAGACCTGAACCAGGCGTAGCAAGACTTCGTGTTGTTGCATTTTGACTGTGTTCTCTTCCTATGCTCCCAATCACATCCAGCGTGGGCAAATAACCGGCATAGGCTTGTCTTAAACGATGATTAAATTGATTTTTCTTGTCGGCTTGAATGGCAACATCTGGCCCCATCAAAACGGCTTGGGCAACCGCCTCAGATAAGGTATGGGCATGAACAGCACAAGAAAATACCGCTCCGCTCATTAAACCGAGTCCTATTAGGGCTGTAGTCAGTGTATTTTTTTTCATAGCAATATACGTCCATGTTCCATCTGTTGATTCTAAATTCTAAAAAAAATCGGCATGATTACCTGCGCATAAAAACAGATTGTATTTTTTTCTATACGCCTCTTTTAAATTGTAAACACAAGAATGAAAATTAGCCAGGTGCTTTGGCGCTCCATACACTAGAAAATTGATGATGTTTTGTGATGTACAAAGCCAATTGCAATCTATCTGAAATAGTCAGCTTTCTAAAGATTACACCCAGGTGTGCTTTGACCGTACGTTCAGAAATATTCAGCGTATTGGCAATTTTTCTATTGGGGTACCCACTTGCAACACAATTTGCAATTTCTTTTTCTCGTGGTGTAAGAGAATCGTATCCACTGTCAAAATAAACAGCCTCTTTGTGTTTTGCTTTGGTTAAGTCTTCTAATGCAAGTAATAATCTGCTCACAAATTGTCTGTCTACCCACAATTCTCCTGCTGATATTTTTTGGATGATTTTTTTAATGATTTCCACAGAAGTCGTTTTAAGGCAATAGGCTTTTGCCCCAAAAATCACCGCAGAAATTTCTTCTTGAGCTTGGTAATGATTAACGAGCAAAATAATTTTTATATCCGCTTTTAAACTCACTAATAAAGAAAGCTTATTCAGACCTTCCGCCTGTAAAATATCTTGGTCTAACAAAAGAAAATCAATCGGATTTTTTTTTAAAACCGCTTCTAAATTTTTACCCTCTTTCACAAAAGGCTCATAGAGCCTAAATTCTGCAGAAAGCGCCTCCGCCCAAGATTGACCTAATGTGCTATCTGGCGTTGCAATAAGCAACATAATTTTTACCTTTACCTTTATCTTTCACGCAATGCATTTTGCTTGGTCTTAAGAATAGGCTTCAAAATATAATCTAACACTGTTTTTTCGCCAGTCTTAATGTCCACTGTCACCGCCATACCAGGCTTAATTAACAAATGCTTTCCATTATGTAAAATATAATTTCTCTTCGTTCTAACATGGATTTGATAAAAACTTTCGCCTTTTTCATTCGTAATCGTATCTGCGCTAATCCGCTCTACTTCAGCTTTTAGCCCACCATAAATAGAAAAATCATAAGCCGTTAATTTCACCATAGAATCTAACCCTGGCTTTAAAAAGCCAATATCGGAAGGCCGGACATTCGCTTCTACCAATAAACTATCTTCAAGTGGGACAATCTCTAATAAATCTTGACCTGGTTGAACAATACCGCCTATAGTCGATATTTTGACTTGATTGACCGTGCCCTTTACAGGCGATCTGACTAAAGTACGATTCACTCTGTCTTCTAGCGCTGTATTTTGTTCTGTGATTTTGGACAACTCTGCTTTGGCCTCATTTAGTTCCCCCAATGCTTTGGTTCTATATTCACTTTTTTGTTCTTCAATTTTTTTAGCAGCACTTTCTAATGCCGACTGCAATCTGGGCATGGCCAATTGATTGGCAGAAAGCTCTCCTTGTAAATCATTGACTTGTCGTTCTAACCTTAAGAGCTCTACCTGAGAAACTGCCCCGTCTTTAACTAAAGGCTGTGTTAAATCATATTCTTTTTTAGCCAATTCGTAACTGCGTTTCAGTTGATCCTGTCGAGATTGCAACTCTTTTAATTCTTGGCCACGTTGATTTTGTTGATCGATTAACAAGTTTAGCTTGACATTTAAATCATTTACTCTAGATTGATAGAGCTGCATTTCTGTGGAAATAATCTGGGGAAAATTTTTAGCAATTTCTTCAGGGGCAACAAATGGCTTGCCATCCACTTCAGCATTGAGTCTTGCGACTTTTAATTTTAAGACATTGAACTGCCCTACCCCTTCTTTAAAAGACGAAGCAAATCGTGTGTCATCAATAATCATTAAAATTTGATCTTGTTCTACAATGTCACCCGACCTAACGCGAATATCTTTAATAATCCCCCCTTCCAGATTTTGAATAATTTGCATATTACTCGATGGGACCACTTTTCCCTGACCTCGGGTCACTTCTTCTAAAGACGCGTTATCTGCCCATAATAAAAAAAACAACAAGAACGCAATAGAAACCCATAAAATCATATGATATCGAATAGGGGTGGTTCGAACCATCGCCGCAGCCGTATCGGTCATAAATTCTATATCTGAGGCTTCTAATTTTTTTTCATCTTTCATGCTATTTTACTTTCCATTATCACGTCGCGCTATGTAACTTACCTTCAGCCAATGCTTTTAAGACTAAATCTCTTGGGCCATCCGCTATAATTTTTCCGCTATCCATTAAGATAACTCTGTCTACCAAAGACAACAAAGATCCTTTATGGGTAACCACAACAAGGGTTTTATTTGCACAGTACATTTGCAACTGTGCTTTAAATTGCTCTTCTGTACGATTGTCCATCATATTAGTCGGTTCATCTAAAACCAAAATAGGGGGATCAATTATAAGCGCCCTAGCAACAGTAATCGCCTGCCGCTGTCCCCCAGACAATTTCTCTCCTCGCTCGCCTACTGGCATATCAAAACCTTGTGGGTGCTTAGAAACAAAATCGGTCACCCCAGCAATTTTAGCCGCCCTGAGTACTTCCGTATCTTCTACATAAGGTGCGCCTAAGACAATATTATCTTTTACAGTGCCATAAAATAACATGATATCTTGAGGAACATATCCAATGTTTTTACGAAGATTGGCAGGATCTAACTGACTGATTTCAATTCCGTCAATTAAAACCGTACCTTCTGTTGATTGATATAGGGCTAAAATTAATTTTTCAATGCTTGTCTTACCAGATCCAATTCGTCCAACAATCCCGACTTTTTCCCCTGCACTAATCTTAAAAGAAATATTATTTAATGCGGGAACAGATTGTTTAGGATATGAAAATGACACATTTTTAAATTCAATATCCCCTTTTAAAATAGGTCGATGTAAAGGCGTTTTTCCCCTAAGCCTGTCCGTGGGCATTTTCATCACATTATCTAATGAATTTAGCGCTGCCAACGATTGATGATATCGCGTTAACAACCCAGCCACTTGTGATAAAGGCGCTAAAGCCCGACCCGTTAAAATAGTACAGGCAATCAAGGCCCCCATGGTCATGTGACCTTCCGTAATAATATTCACCCCTAATATCACCACGATAACGCCGGCAATTTGTTGCATAAAAACAGAGAAATTAATGGCCGTTAAAGACAAGCCTCTTACTTTTGTGCCTAATTTTGCGGACATGCCTACCACATGTTCCCATTTTCTTTGCAAAGGGGATTCTGCAGATACTGCCTTAATGGTTTCTACGCCCGTTAGGGTTTCAATTAACATGGCATGTTTTTGACCTGAATAGCGATAAGATTCTTTTACGACACGATTTAAAGGCCCTTGAATCATTAAGCCAACTAAAATCACAATAGGGATACAGACAATAGGCACCACCACGACCATGCCGCCTACATAGCCAATAATAATCAAAAAGAAAATAACGAACGGCAAATCGACTAATGTTGCTATAGTTGTAGAAGTAAAAAAATCTCTAAATGATTCAAATTGCTGAAGATTGTTCGCAAAATTACCGACGGATTCGGGCCTAGAAGCCATTTTAACGCCAATCATTTGCTCAAATATATTTGCCGATAAAATCACATCTGTTTTCTTTCCCGCAATATCAATAAAATAACCTCTGAGCATTTTCATCACAAAGTCAAAAGTAAAGACCGTCATTACCCCTAAAGATAAGACCCATAAAGTATCAATGGCCCCATTTGGTACCACGCGATCATATACATTCATCACAAACAAAGAAGAAGCAATGGCAAAAATATTGATAAAAAAAGAAGCCAGCAATACTTCTATATATAAAGGCCATGTATTCGTAATGACACCCCAAAACCAAGATTGTGGTCTTAAGGTTAAATTTTCATCGGTTCTATTATCAAATCGATGTGTGGGACGGGTAAAAATAGCATAACCCGTATACTCTTTATCTAAATCATCCAATGTCATCCAGGTTTCTCCTTGACCTGTTTCTGGCTGAACAACTTTGACTGTTCGCTCTTCGCTATTTAACTCGATCAAGATACAGGCTTGTTTATTTCTGAGTAATACAACTGCTGGCAATACTAAAGCAGAAATATCCCCCAATTCTCTTTTGACAATTTGTGCTGACATTCCTGCTCTATCTGCCGCGCGGATAAATAACTCTGGCGTCAATTTATTATCTACCAGGGGCAACCCTGCTATCAATGTCTCAGGCGAAAAAGGATTATGTTCTATTCGGGTTAAGATAATTAAACAGCTTAATAAAGGATCATGGCCTACACTGTGCGTGGTTTTTATGTCCCAATAGTTTTCATCTGTTTTAAATTTTTCTGGTTTTTTAGGTTGATTCAAAGGTTTGTCTTCCGGAATATCAATAAAAGACTGTTTAATTTTTTTGGTTTTTTCAGCAATAGCATGAATGGTTTGAAATACTTTTTCTTTATTCATAGAAATAGAAAGGTGACTTTTATTTCCCGCTTCTTCTGAGGCGGCTGATCCTGGTGCCTCTGGGTGCTCCTCTGGGAGCTGTTTTACAGGCGCCAGTACAGGCGGCGGCTGGGTTTTATTCTGCTCGTCCATACTCAATTTTTCTCATAATTAGATATAAAAAACACATTAGTAGACTTATTATCGTCAAAAAAAAATATTGCTTGATGCGGCTTTATTATAAACAAGTAATGGCTGTAAGTATAATCAGCTGATTATTTTCTCCATGGGATCGTGTAACATATAACATAGTAGTTTTTCAATATTTAATATTTATTATATTTATCATATTTATTACAGGATTAACAAAAAATGGACTTAGTTAATTACCCTAAGTGTTTTAATCGTTTTCCACTGATTACGGCTATTTTACTAACCAGTTTAATTGCTATGCCTGTTTTTGCTCATGTCAATAATCCTATTGTGATCCCAAGCTCTAAAAGCAGCACCATTGAAAAAGGCATTCATAATGGCGATATTGCCTTACACTTAAGAGCAAGAGCAGAGCATGCTTATGAATCAACTTTAAAAAGTGGCCGAGCTTACACCCTTGCAACAAAGCTAACTTATAATACAGCAGATATGTGTGATTTTCTAGGCCTAATAGAATTTGACCATGTGAATTCTTATTTCAATAACAAGCATAATGCTGGCTTTAATACTACCCCTGGGCAAGAAAATGGTTTCCCCATGATACCCGATCCTAAAGGCACCGCCATGACGCAAGCCTTTATACAATTTCATGGTTGGAATCAAACCCATGTTAAAATAGGCAGACAAGCCTTTACTTTTGATGATGAACGCTTTGTGGGCACCTCAGACTTTAGACAAACCCCCCAAACTTTTGATGCACTTTCTATTCATAATACCATGATTCCAGATGTCAAATGGTTTTATGCTTATGTATTTCAATACAACTCCCCTTGGCAAGGCAATAAACGTGCCGTAGAGGGTCAACGCAAACATGACTCTCATTTGCTCAATGTTTCTTGGCAAGTCTTACCCGATTTAAATTTAACCGGCTATGCCTATTTTGTGCACGATAATATTCGTCTCACCGATTCTAGTGATACTTTTGGGGCAAGATTATCTGGAAAACACGCTATTGAACGAGATTTTATTTTTAAATATTATCTAGAAGCCGCCGTACAAAATGAAGCACATGGCAATCCTTATGATTATACAGCCCATTATTATTTAGTTGATTTACATGCGCTCTATGAAAATTATACGATAAATTTAGGTTATGCCTCTTTAACCGGTAATGATAAAAGCCCAGGAAAATACTTGAGAACCCCTTTGGCATCGAGCCATATGCACCAAGGCCTAACCGATACTTTTTTATATAATCCCATTCATCAAGGCATTAAAGATTATTATGTCGGACTCAATGCAGATTTAATATTTAAAATAAAAGCAAAAGCAACTTATCATTATTATGACAACTATTCTGGCGGTGGCAGTATTGGTCATGAGTGGGATTTTGGCATATCGCGCCAATTTTTAAATCAATTTGAAATGGGCTTAGATTATGCCAAACTCAATGTCAAGCCCACCAGCGATTATCGTTCAGGGCATAAACTATGGCTTTGGGTCAGTGCAAAAATTTAAAAGATTTATTGCACAACTTCTTCAGTAGAAGAGACGGTAGAAGATTCTGCCGCCTCTTCTGGCAAATGCTCAGGAATTTTCCCATCGCTGATTAAATATTTCCGACGTTGTAAATAAGCATCGCGGTTAAAAATATATTCATCTACGGCTAAAGATTTAATAATATTTTCATTTTTAAGCTGTTGCGCTCGAAGATCTAATAAGTCTACGCCTGTTAAGGCATATTTTGCTTTATCTGATTCTATTAAGGGCCAAATAGATAAGGCATTAAAATCGATTGCCAAACCTGCTGTGTCTCTTACTGTACTTGACCCTAAAATAGGCAAGACCAAATAGGCTGAATTTTGATAACCCCAAACTGCTAAAGTTTGACCAAAATCTTCTTTATGTTTTTCTAGTCCTAACTGTGTAGCCGGATCAAATGTCCCAAAAATGCCCAAAGTAGAATTAATCAAAAAACGACCTGCGTCATGGGTAAATTGTCCAAATTTACCCTGCAATAAATCATTAGCAGAAGTCGTAATATCTCTTAAGTTATCAAAAAAATGTGTAATGCGACTCTGGACTGTGTTTGGCAAAGTTTTAGTATAAGCCTTTGCAACAGGTTTAATCACATATTTATCTGCTTTCTGATTAAATTTAAATACGGCTCTATTGACCGATTCGTAGGGGTCTAAGCTTTCTTTTTCTGGTTCAGGTGTTTTTAAACAGGCACACCCACTCAAAGTTATGCCCAAGATGCCGGTTGCCAGTAAACAAGCTGCCTTTTTTTTAAGAAGCCTTAAATTTTTTGATTTTTTTTCTGAACTCATGAAAAATCATTCCTGCATTTTAATTAACAGCATGCTCTAACGCTAACCTTATTTTAAGTTTAGTTGCTAGGTTCATTTTATCAAGTAAAAAAAAGCCCTACAATTTTGACATTGTAGGGCTTGAAGTCAAGTGAACAAATTAAAAGGCTGTAATTACTACCAGTTAACTTGTGAACGAATACCTAAGATATTCAAACTACGCTCGCCTTTTGCATGAGTATTACGTTCAATATCGGCATGAACATAATTAGCCATAAAACGAACATTTTTGTTTACATACCAGGTAACGCCCAAAGTAAGATCATGTTCTCCACCGTGATTCAGGCCAATTTTGTTATCGGCTAAATTCACAAAACTGTAACGAGCTGCTACTTCTACAGCGCCACTCTTAGCATGAGGCATCACACCACCAAAGGTACCAGAAGCAAAATCATACTTTCTGGATTCGCCTGTTAAGACATAAGCAGCAGACACATAGTAACCATAGAAATCGAGATCTCCACCAGCAACACGATCTACATCTGTCATTACGTATTCCCCTTGCACCACCAATGGACCCCATTGGCCAGCGGCTTCTAAGCCATACACTTCATAATGCCGAGCTGTATTAGCGGGAATGGCTGTAGATAATGATGGCGTTGAGCGCGCGCGCACTTCTGGTCTGGCAGTAAATGCGAGAGTATTATGCGTGTCATGCAGTTTTTGATGCCGCGCAGACAAACCAAAATGATACACTTCACCCGCAGTATGTACTGGGGAAAAAGTTAAACGACCTGCAATGGCAAGTGGATCACTGCCAACTCTAGGAAGACCATCGGGTGTGATATTAAGCGCATCTGAGACTTGACGCACACCATGCTGAGGATGATAAAGTGCTCCGGCTAAAGTCAACATATTGTTATATTGCCATTCGCCATAAACGCCTAATCCAAAACCTGGATCAAAAGCCTGAATAGGCAGGGGTGTTTCCATTAAGGCAATAGTATTAGAACTTGCCCAATTTTCTAAACTAAAAGGAATGCTAAGTTGTCCAACTCCAATCCAAAGGTTATTACAAGGCGTATAAGCTAAATACGCTTCGTTCACAATATTGGCATTAAAGCCATTAGATACGCCACCAGCAGTGATATTATTGAAGTTAATGTCGTTTAGCTTGAATTCTGCTTTGTATTCCCACTTATCGCCTACACCGCCTTGTATGGCCATTTGGGCTCTACGTAAATTAGACCCACTTGGGTAACCAGAACGATCGGTCTCATCGCCGTTATATAAAGCGACGTCATAATGAATTCGACCTGTTAAATCAAACCAATAGCCCCCTTTTGCTGCTTTGTTGCCAAGCTGAATGCCGCCACGAGAGTCTATTTCCATGTCTCGTTCAGCAAAAGCACAATTAGATGCCACTAAGCCCAAGCCAGCAACGGCTAGTAAGGCTAATTTCAGTTTAGTACGCTTCCTCATGAATCTATCTCTCCTAAATTTGACACGTGATTACGGTCTTGAACAAAATTAATTTTTAAGCAACAAAACTATACCGTTTTTTATCTTACAAACTTCGAAGAGAAAAATGGCGCAGCCAGCCACATCAAATCTATGCTATCAGAACTTCTGCTTTGACACAAAACAATCTAGCATAAAATTTGCTTTCCCGTTTTTTTATTTAAAAAAAATAAAATGATAATGGTATAATGTTACAAGAAAATATCTGGCAATAATTTCCTTGACGCATTAACTGCATAATCCGAAAAGTCACTTAGCCCTGCTGCTTTCAATACAAGCTCATCTACAAAAAATTGCCCGGTGATGCTATTAGATTGGGATAAGACGGATATAGCAGCATCAGCCATAATATTTGGTTTTCTGGCCTGTTCTAACCATTCTTTAGGAAAATTAACTTCAATGGCTGAAGTAGCAATGATGGTTTTAGGCCATAAAGCATTCACCCCAATCCCATATTCTCTTAGCTCTTCAGCTAATCCTAATGTACATAAACTCATGCCATATTTAGACAAGCTATAAGCTAGAAAATTTTTAAACCATTTTGGATCTAAGTTAAGTGGAGGAGAAAACGTTAGAATTCTTCCTGAGTTCGATTTTTTTAAATAGGGAATAGCATATTTTGAACATAAAAAAGTACCACGAACATTCACTTGTTGCATTAAATCATAATCTTTAAGGTTTAGTTGCTGACTTGTGGCAAGTTTAATGGCGCTGGCATTATTAATCAGAAAATCGATGCCTCCAAAAGCCGAAACAGTTTGATCGATAGCACTTTTTACCGCCGCTTCTTCTCTGATATCGGTTTGAATGGCAATAACCTTATCTGTGCCATATTTATCTGCAATTTCGGCTCGTACGCTTTCAATGGTTCCAGGCAAGCTAGGATGAGGCTCTTTGGTTTTAGCCACAATGGCTATTTTGACGCCTAATGCTGCTAATGATAAAGCCACTTCACGACCAATCCCTCTGCTTGCACCCGTAATAAAAGCAATTTTTTGATTAAAAAAAGATTTTTGATCTTTAGTCATTAAGCTTAAAAAATCAGCCATTATTTTTTATCTCTTATTTTTTGTTTCTTATTTTTTATTCCTGCTATTTAGCATGAAAGAAAACAACCCGTTTGGCAAATTAAATGCCTTGGGCACTTAAATAATCTGGCGACACTAAAATGGTTCTTAAAGAATTGGGTTGATGCTCAACTGAAATATGACTTTCTTCAAACATTAACATCAATTCTTGAGATAAATGTGCTGGCACGCGCGGGTGTTGCGTGACTGGAAATAAAGCCACTTGCTTCCAACCCATGGCACGCATTAGGTTACCCATAAGTTTAAGGCTTTGAGAAGTGTAATCTGTGGAAAATAAACTGGTGCCTCCAGCTAATAGTGAGGTTTGAACAAAAAACTGTTCTGATTTTCCCTCAAGATTTATAAATTTCACCCCTGAGAGAATATATAATTCTGGATAATGTCCTATTTGATCTAAATAATCTAAAGATTGAATAAATTTATTTTGAGCATATTCTCTAAGTTCATGAGGAATGGCTGCAGGATGCCCCTCAGGTAATAATCTTGCACCATATAACCCTAATGCTTCCATTAGGATAACCATGTCATCTATGGTTTGTTGATTATATTTAGGCGCTGTAATCATTACGCCCTCTGAGACAGTGGTCAATAAAAATTGGCTACGATGGTTCACTGAAGCTTCAGAAATGATTTCATTTTCAGCCTGTCGAATAACTTTTATTTCTATTTCACGCTTTGCTTCTGCAAAGACGTTTTGAGTGTACAAACAAATAATAATAGGGAGGGTAAAAATAACGGCCTTTATAAGTAAGTTAATATGCTTGTTCATGATAAAGTATCCTCAATAATTAAAAAACAATCAAAATTATTAGAAATCTATCTTACTTTATCTTTAGTTACTTTTCAACTAACTTAGCTACCGTTTGTCGGCTTAAAGCTACCGTCTGTCGGTTTTTTCTCAAAAATCATTGTGTAAAGCTTCAATTGCCTTAAACTCACAAAACTCACAGCACTCAGCGCATTCATAGGAAAATAAAGATGATCCCAGCTAATCTATTAAACAATACTGAAACTCAAATCATTGTCAGTTATGGCATCATGCAAGGCGGCGGCATCAACCCAATGGGCCACGCTTATTTATTATTTAGTTATTATTGTCCCAATAGCCAGCGTATGATAGTAGATGACGCCATTGGCTTTTATAGTACGCCTTTACCCGAAAAAAACACGTGGAGACGAAAAATCTCTGCCTTAAGTTTTTTTGATGAAGGGCACTTATTACAAGAATCTTATCGCTATCTTGTGCCCAATGGTACCAGCAAAGCCATGCAGCACTATCATAAAAGTTGGCAAATATCTTCTCAGCAATATCAAGACATCATAGAGAAAATTAATAAGGATAGGGGTGAAGCTGCGCCTTTACAAAATAGGGATTTCTCAACAGAACACACGGCACACGAAAATTTTAAACAAAAATCCTCCCCTGAAAAAAAAGCCGCTCTGGCTGAATTAAAAATAACCGAAGATAAAGCGCACCTGAGCGCAAAAGGCCCCAGATTTGATGTGATTCAACACTCTTGTAAAACAGACGCCCTCAAAAGACTGGCCGCTATTGGCATAAACACCACGGGCATTCACAATCGACTGATTGACTTACCTGTCTCTAGTGGAAAAATAAGTGCGCACCGCCTAGGATTTGATAGCGAGTTAAACAAACTCATTTGGCAAAGTCCTTTAGCACTTTCGCCTCAACAAAATTTTAAGCAAGAAACACGCGTCATGCAAGATAAAATATTAGCGCAGCGCAAATATCAACTTCTGACTGAGCATATAAAATCCAGCATGGATTTGTTTGCACTCAAAATAAACGACTTATCGGATACGCTTAAAAAAAATAGCCCTAAAGCTATTTTAAAAACGCATTATACACAGCTTGCTGATTTGCTTGAGAACATGAATAAGACGGCTTTAAATCCCAGGGAAATTCATGCAGAAAAGATTGAAGCTTATTTTGAACAATATCGAAGGATAATAAATGGCACTAAAACAGATTTAGTACCCTATCAACATACCCATCAATTACAGGGTTTTTTACAAGCCCTTTTAGATAATTTTATTCATTTATGCACCACATTTGGGGCATTAGTTTGCAAGCCTAATGTTATCGCCTATAGTGAAGGTTATTTAATAAAAAAAGTAGAAGCTAAAATAGCTGAATTAGCGCCTAGCTTAACTGCTCCCCCAATCCCGCAAAATAATGATGATCAAAGTTATCCAGATAGGATGAGAACGCAGTCAGTCTAGGTCCTGACTCATGATAAATAAAAGCTTGATGATCTGCTGTTGTTAAGACGCTAATCAAACGACCATCCCCTCTTATATCTCGAGTGATCATAGGGGGAGATGGCTGACAAGTCCTGCCCTCGTCAATCAAACTTAATAATTTTAATTCAAGCGGATTGCCTTGACTCAAGTCAATTTTATATAAGGCAATTGAATCGTGAATATAAATGCTGTTCACTGGCTTTCCTACTAATTGAAAATAGGCTTTTTGTTTAAATATCGCTTGATAGGCAATACGATCGGCTAAATTATCATAAACATAAAGCGTATCTTGATTAACGCCTGACAGATGAATAATTTGAACAGGCTGTACTGGCGCTATGTCATGCTGAGGTAACTCTACTGCTATTTTATGAATATATTTATAGCTATATTTTTCTTGAGCATACTGAAAATAATAATCATACTTTAAATTTGAACTCTGTAAATTGACAGGGATTTTTTGTATACAGTTTATTGATTTTAAGCCCAGCATGGCTTCTAAAGGTAAACTCTGAATTGCTTCAAAATTATTTTGCCCTGCCCGCCTTTTTTCTAAAAATACTTTAAAATGCTCAATGGTTTTTTTTTGATTTAAGTGTGTCTGTAATAAAACCAAAATACCCAAGGTGAGTAGACTCGAAAAAAGTAAAACAGGGATCAACACCCCACCTTTTTGATTAATATATTTTGTTAGATTACGAGGGTAAGCCATTGTTTTAAAAGCGGATCGCCCTCAACTGAATTGATTAATACGTTAATTTTTCGAGCATTACCCGAATCAATGTGTATCGATTCTATGCCTTCTAATACTTCTTGAACGCCTAAATCAGTGGTGTAACTATAAAAAGAATAAATAGGCAGGCCTTGATTATTTTTACGTTGGCTCTTAGCCACAAAATATAAATTTCGGGTTAAGTTGCCTATATACTTAAATTGCATATTACTTGAAAAATAACTGGCCTCATCTTGATTCGATAAAATAAAAACGTCTTGACAGTCAGCATAAACAGGATGTCGATTTTTGGGGTTTATTTTTTTGTCTTTTTCGATAGAAAGGGTATGTAAAATATCTGAATCGGCTTTCAATCGGGCATGGATACCATAAGGCAGTATAGACTTAAAAAGCGGATCTGTTTTTTTAAACCAGGTTAAGGCTAATAATTTTTTATGCTCAAAATTCGTTTTTTTAGACCAATGAATATATATAGGTTGAGCGCTATGAGCGCAACCAAATTGTCCTGCTTTATCTGTTATTTGATATAACTCATGCGCCATTAATCGGATATTACTTTGCAAGCGAATGGCCTGGAAATAACTTCCGATGATTTTTTTAAAAGCAAAAAAGCCCTGAAAAACGCCCATTAAAATAAGGGAACTCAATGCCACAACAATTAATAACTCCAACAAAGTAAAGCCATTTGTTTTTTTAGACCTAATCAGCAAGATGATTATCCGAAATCACTTCGACTAATTCATTTGTCATTCCAGGAAGAGAATGGGTTAAATTTATCAATAATTTCATTCCGCCTACCATCACGAAAGTCAATACAAACAAGGCTATCATCAATTCTACTAACGTCGCTCCTTTTTGCTGGTTGTTTTTCTGAATATGTTGTTGCCAAAAGTTTAAGAGCCTTTTTTGTGAAACAGGATAAAGCGTTTTAAGCTCTTGTGCAAATAATGAAATTCTAAACTCTTCTAGCATCCATTTGAAATCATCTAGATGGTTCAGGTGCAGTTTTTTTTCAACCGTTTGTTTTAATGTCACATAATAAGCCTGTAAAATTGGGTATATTTGTTTTAGCTCACCTTCATCTTTATTTTTAAATTGTGGCAGACTATTTAATCGTTTAATCATGGCTTTAAGATACAAGGGGTAACGGGAAAAATAGGTTAAAGGGGTTAACGCTATAAAATAAGGGTAAAACAAATAGGTTACTTGTTTATTAATATCTTCGAGGCTCAATTGACAATCGAGTGACTTCTTAGTCTCAATTAATTCCTTAAGCTCAAGATATTGCTCAACGATATTGAAATACACATTAATCATTTTTTGCATCAGCAATAAAACACTGGGTTGAAACTTAATCAATCTTATTTCAAAGTCCGTTTGATTCAAAATGGGTGGCTGCTGAGATACCATAAGCGCCATCATAGCCGAATAAGCTATTTGATCTACCAGCGTGTCTATTTGGCCAAAATCAGCTGTTTTTTTAAAAATAAGTTTTTGTTTTGCGGATAGATTTTTTTTGGCATAGTGAACTTTGTCTAAAAGCTTTAGATAAAATAAACGCACCACCCCAAATTGATGCACATATTCAGCTGTTTGTTTATCTTCAAAAATAGCCATTCGAACCGAGTCACCCTCATCTAATAATCCTTGGTATGCCTTAATCTTCATACCCGCTCGATTTTTAGTGACTTCTGGTATGAAGTCACCCATTGACCAAGTGTCATACTTTTCTGATAATACTTCTGAGCAAAGGTAACTAAAAGAAATTAAATTAGGTGCCTGCTGCGTATTTTTTTCTTCTTGAGATTGTTGTCTTTTTTTGAGATCTTCGAGATCACGGCTGTCTATCTTGCCACCCTCTAGCTCCAATACATATCTAGGGCGCAAATGATTCGGTAGTTTTTTTTCTTCAAATAAAGACGGATGAATTCGAATGTCTGTATAATCTGATAGTATTTTTGACAACTCAATTAATAATTTACCTTTATTGGGTATGAGCTTGTCTTGTACCACAGAGAGCACTTCTTCTAATGGCTGGCACAAGGCTTTAAATTGTTTAGGCAGGGTTTTTATCAAGCCTTCTATTTTTTGAGTTAATAAGCCTGGAACAGGCCAAGAAAAATCATCTTGTTTTAAAAAAGGTAAACTTTCTTTATCCAGCTGAATACTCATGCCATCTGCTTCGCTAGCAGGATCAAACACATAAGAAACAGCAAAACTTTTACCTTTAATCATGATTTCTTTAGGATATTGCAGTTCAATTTTTTGAGCAATATTTTCACCGCCCTCAAAAATAGTTTCTGGGAAATAAAAAGACTGCTTGGCATCGTTATCTAAACTTGTGTAATAAATTTCTAATAATCGAGTGGAATATATTTTTTGGGGCAAAACTTTATCATAAAAATCAAATATCATCTCTTCTTCAAGCAATAAATCTCGCCTTCGTGAACGCACTTCTAAATTCGCCAGCTTTGCTAGTTTTTTTTGATTGTCAATATAAAAATCAAGACTGATCACCAAGGTACTGGCCACTAAGCCTTCTCTGATAAAAATCTCCCTTGCCACAACCGGATTAATTAATCCATATTCTGTTTTTCTATTCGTATAAATAGGCAAGCCATATAACGTTGCGGTTTTAAGCGCAACAACAGTGCCTCTTTCGGCCTCCCAATGGGGAGAAATATAATTAAACTTAAGCTGATCCCCTGCTATTTGTTCTATCCAAACCGGATCAATTTCGGCAACATTTAGGCCATATGTTTCTTTGGTTTCTAAAAAAGTAAAGCACATAACCCAATTGTATTTGGTCTTATCAATCATCGATCCTGGAAAAACTTTAAACTTAATATTTCTAGGCCCTAAATAAACTTTAGCTATTTTATCTTTTAACCCTACATGTGCCAGCATACCAGTCATTAAGGCTTGATGAATTTTCTCATAAGTGGCTGCTATATTATTTGGTCTAAACCCCATGTCAGACAACATGCGTCCTAATTGTTGATGAATATCTACCCACTCGCACAACCGCAAATAAGATAAAAAGTTTTGACGACAAAAAGTACGTAATTTATTTGTTGATAAGGTTTCTTTATGTTGATGAAAAAAAGTCCACAAAGATAATACTGACATAAAATCAGATTTAGGGTGGGCAAATTTTTGATGAAGTTGTCGAGCTTTATCTCTGCTTTCAAAGGGTGTTTCCCTGGGATCAGGAATCGCCAAGAAACTGGCAATCACTAAGATCTCGGCCAAACAATGCCTATCTGTGCTGCCTAAAATAATTCTGGCCAACTTAGGTTCTATTGGCAACTTGGCCATTTTACGGCCCACTGAAGTAATTTCCATTTCTTCAGATACCGCATCGAGTTGCTGCAACAATTTTATGCCATCACGAAGATATCGGCCATCTGGGGCATCTAAAAAATCAAAGTCTTCTATGGCTTTTATATTCAAGTCTAACAAAAGTAAAATAATCGTACTCAAATTTGTCCTAAGAATTTCAGGCTCGGTAAATCTAGGCCTATTCTCTAAATCTGCTTTTTCATATAATCGATAACAAATACCCGAGGCCACTCGCCCACATCTTCCTGCTCTTTGATTGGCATTAGCCTGAGCAATAGGCTCAATAGGCAACCTTTGAATTTTCGTGCGATAACTGTAACGGCTGATTCGTGCAAATCCTGGATCAATAACAAATCGAATATTCGGAACAGTAATAGACGTTTCTGCTACATTAGTCGATAAAATAATTCTTCTTTTTTGGCTATTTGAATGAAAAATTTTATATTGCTCTGCTTGAGACATTCGACCAAATAAAGCTGAAATCTCTGTGTTTTTTAAGTTTAATCTACCTAATTCTTGGGCAGTAATTCTAATTTCTCTTTCTCCACTTAAGAAAATTAAAATATCTCCTGGACCAACGGCAAGCGCCTTATTCACAGCATGCGCAATATAATCTAATTCATTTAAGTCACGCTGGAACGTTTCATGCGTGATATTTTCGAGATAATTAATTTCAACCGGGTAGGTTCGGCCTGTTACTTCAATAATAGGGGCTTGATTAAAATAATTTGAAAATTTATGCAAATCAATTGTCGCAGAAGTGATGATTAATTTTAAGCCTGGTCGCTTAGGTAAAATAATTTTCAGGTAGCCTAAAATAATATCAATATTAATGCTTCTTTCATGTGCTTCATCAATAATCAAGGTATCATACTTTGTTAATAATTTATCGGTTTTAATTTCGGAGAGCAAAATGCCATCTGTCATTAATTTTATTTGTGTGTTTTGATTAACCGAATCTGAAAATCGTGTTTTCACGCCAACAATATCTTGATAAGCCGAACCTAACTCTTCTTTTACTCTATCTGCAATACTATAAGCTGCAATTCTTCTAGGTTGCGTATGACCTATCCACCCCTGTTGACCTCTACCCATTTTTAAACAAATTTTGGGCAATTGGGTCGATTTCCCCGATCCGGTTTCACCCGCAATAATGGTCACTTGGTGTTGTGATATTACCCCTATTATTTCATCTAAGCGTTCATTAATAGGCAAATTAGGCATGTCTGGGTATAAAATTGTTGTCATATTAAGATGCTAATAACCATTTGTTGATATTATATTCAGAACCAGGGATAGCATTAAGTTCTAAGTGTCGAATAAAATCAGGTAAAATAAAACCTGATAATATTACTAATTTCCCTTCTCTAAATACGGCTATATTTACTGTTTGATTCACATAACGCTGAAACAGCGTTAAATAATTCTGATACGTTACTCGGTGATCTTGACAAGCCACTAAGATATCTCCTGGTTGAATACCTAAACTGTTAAAAATACTGCCTTGATATACTTCATGACATAAGACCATGCCATGTGATTCTGAAAGCTTTACCCCTAAATCAAGTTCTTTAGCATGCAAGCTTGTATTGAGATTCGGCTTTAATTCTAATCCAAAAGACGTTAATATTGCCTCTAGTGGCAATTCCTCTGTTTGATTCAAGGCTTTATCTAATAAATTTTTTATGCTCGTATTTTCAGGCTCTTGAGCATATTGCTCTATCAGTTTTTCTATTTCACCTTCTTCCAGGCCTCGGCCAATCTGGCCATAATCTTGCCATAATATACGCATTATCTCATCTAAGTTACGCTTATGATTGGATGCTATTCTTAATTGCAAATCACAGCATAAAGCCAATAATGCGCCTTTCAAATAATAGCTCACCGTACGATTTAAGCTATTTTCATCTGGTTTATAAAACTTTATCCAGGCATCAAAACTGGCTGACTTTAAAGTTTGATATTGTCTACCAGGTGTTTTAATTAGCTTATTCATATTTTCCGTCAAAATCGAAAAATATTGCGCTTGGGTAATTAACCCCGACCGTACTAACATCAAATCATCATAATAGGCCGTAAATCCTTCAAATGCCCACAATTGCGTCGTATAATTAGGCTGTGTCAAATCATAGTTTAAAAATACAACAGGCTTAATTTGTTTAACCATCCATAAATGAAAATATTCATGACTAAACAAGCCTAACAATTCTATATAGGCTTTGGTTTTTTCGGGTATTCCCCTATCAGGAATGGCAAATTTATGCGTTAATAAACTAGCAGAATTCACATGCTCAATGCCACCATACCCTTCATGACTCACCTGAAGTAAAAAACAATAATAATCCACTTCTTTTGGCAAGGTTTTAAAAAAATGCACCTGGGTTTCACATAGCGTGTTAACATCTTGAGCCAATCTTTCAAAATCGCCTTCTTGCTCCCCTGAAATAGCAATATCATGCACCACATCTTGAATTTTAAATGATTTAATAATTAAATTGCCCATTAAAACAGGGCAATCTATGAGTTGCGCATAATTTTTTGCTTGATAACACCCAAACTCATAACGATTTGTGCCTTTAGTGGGCGTTAATCCCGTCACCAGCTGCCAATCTAATTTTGGGTTGACGATTTCTAAGTGAAACGCTTCAGATTCAAATCCAACAGGACATAAACATAGGCTAGTGGCATTAAAAAATCCACGTGCCGTGTCTAAAAATGCCCCTCTCACGGATTTATCGAAAGCATAAATACAATAAGATACGGTTAAAGCTCCTCCTGATGAACGGGTGGGAACAAGCCATTCATTATTTTTTGTTTGCCTGAAAGCGATAGGCATGCCATCTTGAGAGAAAGTCAAGCTACTTAACTGCTTTGCAAAATCTCTGATAACATAACTACCCGGAATCCAAGCTGGCATCATAAAACCTTGCTGAATACTGGGCTTTTGGATAATTAAACTCACTTGAAAATAATGTGAATTTAAGTCAAGCAGCTCAACTTTGTACTTGATCGCGCTCATGCTTCTGTTCCCTCTAAATTAGCCTATTTTGGCATCGTGCCTAAAAAGACGCAACCTGACTATACTTTTTAATATGGAAAACTCAAGCAATCATTATGATCTGGTTATCATTGGGGGAGGCATCAATGGCACGGCTATTGCCCTAGAAGCGAGTGCACGCGGACTAAAAACGCTATTATGCGAAAAAGGCGATCTCGCAAGTGGCACCTCATCTGCCAGCACTAAACTGATTCATGGGGGATTACGGTATTTAGCTTCCTATGAATTTTCACTGGTACAAGCCTCTTTACGAGATAGAAACAATTTAGCAAAATTTGCCCCGCATTTAGTCAAGCCTCTAGACTTTTATATCCCTTTTAAACAAAAAAATAGCACTTATTGGAAAACGAAAATAGGCCTGTGGCTCTATCGTCATATTGCTCAGACTATTGCTCAGCCTATTGCTCACCCTATTGCTCAGCCAAAACACCCTTTTTTAAACTCAGAAAGCAATGATTTTTTACATTTTCAAGATTGTTATACCGATGATGCAAGGTTAGTCATAGCTAACGCTAAAAAAGCAGAATCTTTAGGGGCTCAGATCAAAACTTATACGCAGTTAATCTCTGCGCAGAAAATACAAAATCATTGGGCATTAATACTACAAAATCAACTTTCGCCCACACCTCCGGAAACCCTCCATACTTCCCTGGTGATAAATGCCAGCGGACCATGGGTAGAAACTATTCATACAAAATTATTTCAATGTAAAAGCAATTTTAAACTGCAATTAATACAAGGTAGCCATCTTCTGTTCCCTAAGCTTTATGAGGGGAATCATGCCTATCTTTTACCGACTCAAGATAATCGCATTATTTTTATTATTCCCTATTTAACTCAATTTAGCATGATAGGAACAACTGATCTGGCGCTCGAAACAAATATAAAAAACAATACCAAATTTCAACTCACTCAAAAAGAAATCGATTACTTGATTCAAGAAGTGAACCCTTATCTGTCTGAAAAAATCAACGCAACTCAAATCATCCATCACTGGTCTGGTGCTCGTGCTTTACCCATCAGGCTAGGCGACGCTGATCAAAAAAGCACTGCTAACCCAAGTAAAATTAGCCGGGAAGTTCAGCTAGAATGGTGTGAAACCGATAAAAATGGCCCTTATTTACTCTCTGTGTGGGGCGGAAAGCTCACCACACATCGCAGCCTTGCCATTAACGCAATCAATATGCTGTCAACTAAAATCAAATTAACTTATGCCAGTAAGATTTACTCACACTATTTAAACTCGATAAATAACCAGCCTGTTGATTTAAGCAATCTGCTTTCTTCTTATGATTTTTTGCCGCAAAGTCTTAAAAAAAGATGGGTGTTTAGTTATGGCCAAGATTGTTTGTTTTTTTTAAAAAATTGCACTCAATTAAGCGATCTGGGCAAACATTTTGGCCAAGATTTATACGAAGCAGAAATAAATTATTTAATCCATCATGAATGGGCAAAATCATTAGACGATATTTTATATCGCCGAACTAAAATGGGTTTTCTGCTCACACAAGCAGAACAAATGCGATTACACGCTTGGCTCAAACCTTAACTACAAATTTGATTAGATAAAGCACTCCACTCCTCTCCTTTGCTCGCAACTTCTTCTAATGCACACAAAATTTGTGTGTCTGTCAAGCCAAGGCTCTCGAGCAATCTAGCTGAAATGTCTGCACTTTCTGCATCCCCTAAATAATGTCTTTTAAGCAACCTATTGGCCAGATACACTAAATTAGAATAAACAACATATTCTCCTTCAAAATTTTCTTGGTGGTGATTTAAAACAGCCGCATTTACTTCTGGAGGCATTTTCCAAGCCTTCATTAACCAAGAGCCTATTTGTTCATGATCAATGCCCAATAAATATTTTTCAATTAAACTGGGGTGAATATGCGGATTAAATAAAATCAATTTATTTAAAGTATAAAATTGAGGGGGGAAAACCACCCCTAGCAATAAATGCCCAAAATTACAGAGTAACCCTGCTAAATACGCTAGGCCTCGAACAGGGCGCAATTTAGCGGGCATGCTATACACTAATTTTTCAACCAAGGCCCCTGTATAAATAGACGATAACCAATATTTTTTTAATCCTAATGGCCCGTCTTGAGGCACTTTCATAGATTTGCCAACCGCAATCCCTAAAGCTAAATTCATGACCAAATCAAATCCTAATACTTTCACTATCGCCATTTCTACCGATGTCACTGTGCCTGAAAAACCATAATAGGGAGATTGTGCCCAACTCATCACCTGCGCAGCCAAACTCGGATCTTTTTCTACAATGGCTGCCAAATGTTTTGCTTCCGCCTTGGGGTCTACTCTTAATTTTAAAATCGCATTGGTCATAGTGGGTATGGCTGGCAACTCAAACGTTTCTTCCAGGCGCCCTTTCATTTTTAAGGCTGAAAATAAATCAGACTCGTGATCTTCGGTTTCTGTTCTATTTTTAATCTGTTCTAATGAATTGGTAAATTTAACTAAAATATATTTTTGATGAACAGAAAAAAAATCCTCCGACTTAAAGCAAAGATATTGATCTGTACCATTGAGGTGAAAATAATAAAATGAAAAATGAGATAAGCTTTCGTCTATTACCGCATCTAATTGATAATAATCTGGTAAAGGATAAGTGGGATTCGCATCTTGAGAGGTAAAAGGCAAAAGCTCCCGCTTCAATACCCCCGCCAATAAAGTATAATCTAACAAATACTCAGCTGGCATTAACACCATGAGCATACCTCGATTATCTTGTAACACTTTTGCTGCTATTTCCAGCGTATTTTCTTGCTCAAGAAAAGAAATTAACCTTTTTTGAGACAACACGGTATAAGCAATCTTCACTTCTTTCAAATAGGCAAGAATAGGCGTAAATGGCGCTAATTCTTCAGATAACACTTCAGATGAGGCTTCAGAAAGCCCTTCTTGAGCCTCAATGGATGGTGCTGTGTTTTTAGCTGTACGTCCAAAAAACATACTTAACCTCTATATAATATAAATAATTCACATGCTCTTAACCATAATCATATCGTTCTTCACTCTCAATAACTTTAACTCGGTTAAATCTAGTTAGCTAAGCTTATTTTTGCTATTTTAATCTTTAAAAATTTACCCTATAATCTTATCCAGTATGCAAAGACACGATTCCACCCCTTCTCGATTTAAATTAACCCTTATTGCCTCTCTTGGCACCCTCCTAGAGTGGGCTGAATATACTTTTTATGGTTATATGGCGCTGATTTTAGCCAAATTATTTTTTCCAGCCGATAATGCTTTCATTAGCCTCATGAAAACTTTTGGGATTTTTGCAAGTGGCTATTTCATGCGGCCTGTTGGTGCTTATTTTTTTGGCAAAATAGGCGACTTAAAAAGCCGAACCACGGCATTATTTTACGCCATGATGTTAATGGGGATATGCGGTTTAGGAATAGGCCTGCTTCCAACTTATGAAACCATTGGTATTTTTGCCCCTCTTTTGCTCCTATTTTTCAGATTACTACAAGGTATTTCGGTAGGAGGAGAATATAATGGCGCTGGCATTTTTTTAACCGAACAATTTGGCCAAGAACACCGTTGCTTATCTGGATCTTTTACCAGTATGGCTGCAGCCTTTGGCATGGTCCTAGGAGGGCTAGGCGCCTATTGTGTGATGTTACCAGGCATGCCCGAATGGGCATGGCGCGTCCCCTTTCTATTTGGCTCATTGACGGCTTTTCTGGGGCTTTGGCTAAGACGAAGTTTTCTCTCTCCTCACTTAACGAGGCAATCTCTCACTCCCAAAATAGCGCCTTTAACCCTACCCTTTTTTCTCAAAAAATATGCAGGAAATCTCGCGACTGTATTTAGTATTGCAGCCTTAACCGGTGTATTTGTTTACGTTAATAATATTTATTTTGTGGTATTTTTAACCAAAAAAGTCGGTTTACTGGTTCATGAAGCGACCTTAGTCGCCATCTTAGGGGAAACCTTGGTTGCTCTCTTCATTCCTGTTTTTGCTTGGTATGCGGATAAAACCAGCCCTATCAAACTCTATCAATTTGGCCTAATGATGGTCGTTATTTTTACACCAAGTGTATTTTGGCTCGCACAGCAAGGCAGTCTATCCTTTTTATTAGCCAGTCAGCTTGTTTTTGCACTGTTAAACGCTTTAATTAGTGCCCCCTTGGTTTACATGATGGTTCATTTATTTCCATCTGAAATTCGATATAGAAGCATCTCTATTGCTTATAGCCTTGGGGCCGCGCTTTTTGGCGGCACAGCGCCTATGGTTGCTCAATACCTTCAAACCCAATATGATTGGCTATGGGGTACGCTTTATACGCCGAGTTTATATGTTTGTTTTTTTGCTTTAGTCACTTACTTTGTAGTGAAAAGCAACCTCTGCAAAATTAACCATTTTCAGCATCCAGGATAATTACTATGTTCAATACCGAGTTCGTTTTGTTTGTTTTGTATTGGGGAAGCGTCTGTACGATTATTGCCGGGGGATTTTGGTTTGCCGGAAAAGTCGCCAGTTCTTTAATCCTCAAACTAGGTAAAAAACAAGGTGAGCATAACTTAGAAATATATGAATTTTTAGCCAATACCAGCAGAATGACCCTATATGTAATAGGAACCATCACCCTATTGGGCACAATGGGCATAGAAGTTGGCCCCTTGGTTGCCGGATTAGGATTATCTGGATTTGCCTTAAGTTTTGCCCTAAAAGATGCTTTAGCCAATTTATTGGCTGGCATTATGGTTTTTCTTTATAAACCTTTTAGACTGGGTGACGTTATCACCATTGGCACAGATTCAGGAAAAGTAAAAAAAATTAATTTACGCTATACGCACCTAGAAACAGATGAAACTGAAATATTAATACCCAATGCAAGTTTATTAACCCATAATATTATTATCAAAAAGAAATAATATATTATTAAAATCATAAAAATTATAAAAATAAAGCCTATTTTATTATTTATTTTTTATGTTTTATTTTATAGTTCCCTGCCTTGGTTTGTTGCTCATGGCTTAACCGAAAAAATAACGCAACGCATTCAGGCTTTATTTCCAAGCGCACACCTTGGCTTGGTTATTTATGATTTAAGGGCTCAGGAATTTATTTATAGCCATCAAGCCAATCACTATTTTACCCCTGCCAGTACGCTAAAATTATATACCAGCTATGCCGCATTAAGTTATTTAGGCGAACATTACACTTATCAGACTACCTTAAAATTTGACCCAACTAAAATCAATGCAAGTGGTTTATTAAACGGCGATGTGGTGCTTTCTTTTAGTGGCGATCCCAGTTTTAGCTATCTACAATTAACCCAATTACTCTCTGTACTTAACCATAAAGGCGTTCGTCAGATAAACGGTAAAATTTTGATTGAAAATCATGGCTTTACTTTACCTTATGAAAGCCCTGGCGCCACATGGGATACTTGGTCTTATTATCCACCTGTTGCCAGCATCATTTTGAATCAAAATAAGATTCCCGTAAAACTACAACCCAGCACTAAGGTAAATCAGCCTTGCTTAGCCAGTATAATCTCTGATAATAAAGAGCACGCTCAGATAATATTAACGCATAATATTACGACGGTAAGCAGCGAACAAGCCGAACAAAGTTGTTCATTAGAAGCCCTAGTTCGTATAGATAATAGCATTCATTTATCTGGCTGTTGGCCAATAAATCAACCCAATTTTATTCAAAATATTAGTGTAGCCTCGCCAGAAAAAGCACTCACTAAACAAATTTTAATTTTACTCAAAAGCTGGTCTATTCATTACCCCAATCAAAAGCTTTATTTTACCAAAAATGACGCTACTAAGCTGAATACTGATTTGATAGCCTCAAAAAATATAGCCACGATTTCTTCTTTGCCTCTTGCGCAATTACTTAAGGTAATTTTAGGGGACTCTGATAATTTATATGCCGATAGTTTACATAAAAAACTGGGGGAAACCTATTTTGGCATAGGCAGTTATGCTTATGGGGTAAAAGCGCAACACGCTATATTAGCCAAACTCGCTATTCCTATTGAGTTGACCCATCATTATGATGGCTCTGGGGTCTCGCGATATAATTTAATTACCCCTAATCAACTCGTTCATTTATTATCACAGATCTATCAAGATAAAAAAAATTACCCTGCCATACTCAATGCCTTGCCTGTAGCAGGCATATCCGGTACGCTTAAAAATCGTTTTAACTCGCCGCAAACCAGCATCTGCCGTGAACAATTACACGCTAAAACCGGCACGCTGAAAAACATGAGTGCTTTAGCAGGATATTTAACCCTTTCGCCTACTCAGCATTATGCTTTTGCCTTAATGATTCAAGGTGACTCGAATAAAACAAAAGCGCTTAAGCAAAAAGAAGATATCTTGCTCTCAGAAATTACTCAAATTTTGTCTTGAAAACGTGATATTAATTTATCATGAATGCCCTCAAAGCCTCCATTGCTCATAATTAAAATATGTTCTGTTGGCTTAACGGCCCCATGTAAGGCTTCAATTAAATCATGGACATTGCTAAAAATTTTGGCCGTTATGGCAGGGTTTTCTGATATTTCTTGAATAACCGACTCTACGGGCCAGGTAATATCTGAGGTTTTATAAATACTCACCGTATCGGCCCCTGCAAAACTTTGTGCCAAGGTATGTTGATGTATGCCCATTTTCATCGTATTAGATCGTAAGTCGATACACACATGTATTTTTTGTTTGCCGACTTTTGCTCTTAATCCCTCGAGGGTTAATTGAATTGCCGTAGGATGATGGGCAAAATCGTCGTATATTTTAATGCCCTGAATGTCTGCTTTGAGCTCTAATCTGCGCTTAACGGATTTAAACAAAGCCAAAGCTTCCAAAGCAATCGTAGGGGGAACGCCCACCTCATGGGCTGCCGCCATACACGCTATGGCATTCAAGACATTATGTTGCCCCACTAAAGCCCATTGTGTTTGTCCCATAGACTTGCCCTGATAAAATACCTCAAAACTTGAAGCATCGGCTGACAGCAACCTCACTTGCCAATCTGGATTTAAATTTGAATTTGGATTTGAATTCAGTCCAAATGTCGCCTGGCTGCTCCAAATGCCTTTTTGAATGAGCTTTTTCACTTGATCATCTTGAGCAGGATAAATAATTTTACCTTGACTTGGCACGGTTCGAACCAAATGATGAAATTGTTTTAAAATAGCGTCCATGTTTTCAAAAATATCTGCATGATCAAATTCTATATTATTAATAATCAGCGTCTTAGGATGATAGTGCACAAATTTTGAACGCTTATCAAAAAAAGCACTATCATATTCATCCGCTTCTACCACAAAAAAATCACTTTGGCCTAAACAAGCCGATACCCCAAAATTTTCTGGCACGCCCCCTATTAAATACCCTGGATTATAGCCTGCATAAGATAATACCCATGCCAACATACTCGCCGTCGTCGTTTTACCATGCGTGCCAGAAACCGCTAATACCCACCGTTTTTGTAAAACCTGCTCAAGAATCCATTGTGGGCCTGAAACATAAGGCAGCTGTTCATTCAAAATATATTCAACAGCTGGGTTACCTCGTGAAAGCGCATTCCCTATAATAATTTTATCTGGTTGAATCTCACGAATCACGGCTGGATCATAACCTTCATATAATCGAATATTCATTTGCTCGAGTTGCGTACTCATTGGGGGATAAATAGCCTGATCCGAACCCGTTACCTCCCAGCCTAACGCTCGAGCCAGTAGTGCGACCCCTGCCATAAACGTGCCGCCAATCCCTAAAATATGTACCCGTCCTTTTGTCATACAATCTCCTCAAATGGATTGCCAAAAATCATCATGCTCACAATACCTGATATAAGAATATAGCCTATTCCTATGCCTATGGCTTTAAAACGTGAGACTTCTAAGCCAAATCTAAAAACATGCCCTATAAAAACAAACATCCAAGCAATCGTAATATAAATAATCAAAGTAAATAACATCGTGAAAAAATCTGTTTTGATGATACTGGGTATCAAAGACAGCATAAAGTTAATGCTTTCAATCATGAGTGTTCCCATAATAATCGCCAAAAATAACTTAAAAAATCGATTTGTTTTATGGGTCAATTTTAAAATCAAATATAAAAAAAATGCAAGAAAAAAAAGATTAACCGATTTCATCTCGATAGCCAACATAGGGCTAAGCCAAGACTTAAGCTCCGTCACCGGCAATGAAATGGCCACCAAATAAGATAACAGCAAATTCAAGGCTATCCCTAAAACCAAATGCCTCCCAGTATACGGCAAAGCCTCGGGGCTAATTTGTAAAGTAGTCAATTGCCATACTTTTTTTAAAAAATCCAAGTGATGCCCCTTTTTCTCATGTTTCTCATGTTTCTCATGTTTCACGGCTAATTAAGCACTATTTTCGATTTGCTTAAGGTCACATATCGATTAAACTATAGCAAGATTTAATTTTTATAGAAATTTAACTAGCTATATATAAATAGATAATTAGGATAGGTGAGATAATGAACACTCTGGGTAAAAATATTTTTTATGCTCAATCTGGCGGCGTCACGGCCGTCATTAATGCTTCAGCCTGTGGTGTGATTGAAACCGCAAGACAACATCCCGAACACTTTGGAAAAGTCTATGTAGGCAAAAATGGCATTTTAGGCGCCCTTAATGAAGAATTAATTGACACCAGCTTAGAAACACCTGAAGCCATTCGAGCATTATATTATACTCCAGGTGGGGCCTTTGGTTCATGCCGCTATAAACTAAAAAGCCTTGAACAAAATCGTGCTGAGTATGAACGCTTAATTGCTGTTTTTAAAGCGCATGATATTGGCACTTTTTTTTATAATGGCGGTGGTGATTCTCAAGATACGGCCAATAAAGTCGCTGAATTTAGTCGAACTTTAGGCTTTGCTATTCGATGCATTGGGATCCCTAAAACCGTCGATAATGACTTACCTTTTACCGATAATTGCCCTGGCTTTGGATCGGTGGCTAAATATATTGCGGTTTCAACGCTAGAAGCCAGCTTAGATGTCGCTTCTATGGCAGAAACCTCCACTAAAGTTTTTATTTTAGAAGTGATGGGCCGTCATGCCGGATGGATAGCTGCTGCAGGCGCTTTAGCACAAGACCCTGAAAAAAATAGGCATGCACCCCATATTATTTTATTTCCAGAAATTGCTTTCAATCCCGTGACATTTTTAGAAAAAGTGAATAAAACAGTAAAACAACATGGTTATTGTGTGGTGGTTGCCTCAGAAGGTGTTAAAAATCTAGCGGGTCAATTTTTAGCTGAAACGGGTACAAAAGACGCCTTTGGTCATGCCCAGCTGGGTGGGGTAGCGCCTTACTTAGCAAGCCTAGTGCAATCTGAATTAAAATTAAAATACCATTGGGCCGTTGCGGATTATTTACAACGTGCTGCCAGACATTTATCTTCTATCACAGACGTAGAGCAGGCTTATGCCTTAGGTAAAGCTGCGGTTAACTTGGCGATTGAAAACAAAACGGCCATTATGCCCATTGTGGTACGAGAGTCGACTACCCCTTACAAATGGTCTATTGGAGAAGTCGAATTAAACAAAGTAGCAAATATTGAAAATAAAGTGCCTAGAAACTTTATAGACGAAGAAGGATTTGGCATCACAGATCTTTGCCGTGCTTATTTATTGCCTTTAATCCAAGGAGAGGCCTACCCTCCCTATAAAAATGGCTTACCCGATTATGGCGTTTTAAAAAATCACTTAATTCCTAAAAAATTAGTGCCATTTCACCCACTTTAAAGCCAACATGCTGAGCATCACATAGACGCAACTGGCGGCTAAGATGCTCTGCATGGCAACGCCTCTGTCGAGTAAATGCCCAAACAAACTCGGTGAAATACTCGCACAAACAATACAAATAAAAACCACCATGCCTCTTATTTCACCTAAGCGTTCCATACCATACAATTCTACCCAAATGGTATTCAGTACCACTCGATTTCCCCCAACCGCCATGCCTGCACAAAACATGTACAACATCACAGAAAAAATTGGATCGGAAATAAAAACAAGAGAAAAAAGCCCTAAAGATAATAAAGGCAAAACATAAGGCATGATAAAAAAACACCCTTTTTCATCAATTTTTTTCCCAAAATACAAACAGCTAAATAAATTGGATAAAGCAAAAATAGAAAAGCTTGCCGCCAACCAATTTAAGTCCCAATTTTTTTCTGCCCCTAATGGAATGTGGGAAAAAAAGATACCAGTTAATATCAAAGTTGGCGACAGTAAGGCTGGCAACAATAAATAAAATTTTTTATCTTTTAATACTTCTGAGCGTGTCCATAGGCGAGAATTGTCGCCTGGGCTGATTATCATCGTATTTGGCAATAATGGCGCATGTTTGATATTCCCCTCAAGATCAATGCGCTTGAATAAAAAAAACAAACTGGGTACCACTATCACCGCTAAAAACCCTGCCAAGACTTTCCAGATCTGTTGCCAAGATAAGAAATTTGTTAACGTGACTATAATTAACGGCAATAATGCTTCTCCCAGGCTAAAGCCCATTGAAATAATGCCAACCGCCTTGCCTCGGTGATATGGGAATATTTTTGCAATGGTGGTCATGGCTATATGACCTAACATCGATTGCGAAAAAAAACGCAAAGATAATAAAACCATAAAAAATGCCATCCAACTTTTGACTTGGCTGAGTAAAAACATAGAAGCGATGAGTATAGCCAATACCAACAAGGTAAAATAACTTACTTTATAATGCTCTATTTTGGGTGCAAACCATAAGAGTAAAAAACCACTCCCCAAAGTGGTTAAAGAATAAATCCAACCTAATTCCCCATAACTTAAGCCTATTTCTTGACAAAAATGCCCTCCAAATAAACTAATAAAAAACATTTGACCCAGGCAGGAACAAAAAGTCAGAATAAACCCGAAAAATAAATAACGATGGTATTTTTGAACAAACAAACGATAATAATGCATATACTTTATTTTTTAAGCCTCCTTTCTTCTTTTTCGGCCTATTTCATAAAAAGATAATGAATGAATAAAGATTGATCAAAACAACAGTTTGATTTATAGTTAGTTCATTTTATGGTGAACTAAGATGCTTTTAGAACTTATTAAAAAAAGTTATCGTGTCTATAAACGCTATTTTGGCCTAAAAGGCCGCGCTTTATATCATAGCTTACTGGCGATGCTTATTTTAATAGGCAATATCAGCCTAGCTTTTGTGATGGCGCTCATTAACGCTGCATTTGATACGGTCATGGCTTCGATTGTACCCGGTGTGTCTTATCGTGCTTTTCTTGCCAGCACCAGCCATTTTTTATTCGTGGTATTGGCTTATGCCACTATTGTATCTGTTAATAATTGGCTAGCTTACAAACTTAGCGCTTCTGTTAGAGATGCGCACAACCATACGCTCATACAAAGATGGCTTAACTCCGGGGCTTACTTTGGCGCTAAATTCCTCCCTACGGATAAGAAAAATAAAAAAATGAATCCTGCTCAAATCATGAGCCAGGACAATAATGAAATCACGGTTAATCTCAGTTATCTGGCAGATAATTTTTTAATGACCACCAGTAATTTTATCATTGGCTTTATGGGGTTAGTGATTCTTTCTGGGCCATTAATTTTCCCTTTTATGGGATTTTCTATTTATATTCCCGATTATTTGGCTGTGACCACAGTGATTTATGCCTTGGGTTTTAATTTACTTTCTGGGTGGGCAGCAAACAAATTACGCCATCAACAGTCTCAAGAAAAAAGTGCCAAAGATCACTTTCACCACCACTTACATCATGTCTCAACACATGCTGAATCGATTGCTTTTTCAAAAGGCGCTAAAAATGAGCATTCTATGTTAGCTCGAATCATCAAACAATATCACTCCACGGATACAAAACTGGGCAACATCAAAAGCATGCTGGCTTTTTTAAATTCTCTACATCAACAAATGTCGGGTATTTTTGGGGTTATTATTTCTGCCCCTAATGTCATTGCAGGCCATATGGATACAACCGGCGTATTTCAAGTGGCACATCATTTTTCAGATGTGGTTCGGTGGTTTACTTGGCGCAATGAAAACCTTAATACCATTTCAGAAACTTTAGTGGGATTAGATAGATTAAACGCATTTGAAGATAGCTTAAATGCATGGGAAAGCTTAAAAGCGCATTCTATCCAAAATCAAATAACCATAAACCAAGTATCTCATGCTGAACCGCTTCGCTTCTCAACGCTTTGTGTCAACACCCCACCTACTGACAAAAATTCTGCAGGAACATCCTTGTTTGCTGCTCCCTTAACGCTTTCCTTTCCTAAAGGCAGCATTAGTCTTGTTCAGGGGCCGTCTGGCACAGGAAAAACCACTGTTTTTAGAGCCATTGCCAATCTTTGGCCCTTTGGGGAAGGCACCATTCAGGTGCCCCAAAATCTTGCTGGAACAGAAGCGAACATTATCTTTATTCCTCAAAAACCTTACTTCCCTTATCAACAAAGTTTATTAGATGCCATTATCTATCCTGATCACCAGAGCACTCACCCTGTTTCAGATGCGGCTAAAAAACAAATCTCTGAGTGGATGACTCAACTTGGATTTAAGCAAGAAACCATCGAAAAAATGGATACCATTCAAGAATGGGAAAAAACCTTGAGTGGTGGAGAACAACAACGTATCGCCATTATCTCAGCCCTTCATAAAAAACCAGACTTTTTATTTATGGACGAAGGCACTTCCGCCCTCGATAAAGAAACTAAAAAAATAGCAGAACATTTAATGAAAACCGTACTGCGTGATACCACGATTGCTTACATTGATCATAATCCTTCTGAACCTTCAGAAAACACTTTTTACTCTCATACGCTTAATCTAGCAGAAGCTCGCCCCGCGGTCCGTACAAATCCCCCTAAAAGAATAATGGCTCACTGAATGTAATCCCCCTACTCTTAATTTATTCACTAAGACCTTTGGTCCAATTGACGCAGTTATGCTTCTCAGGTGTAATGAACTTATTCTCTTGTCATTATTATTAAGTGAGGAAGTTATGAGTAAAAACACCCTAAATAAAGCGCACATGCACTCAAGTTTGGCCTCTAAAATATGGGAGAAGATTAAACACCCCTTTCAAAAAACCACTGTAAGCGCTATCAATACAGTGCCCTTGGCCTTAATAGAGGATGAACCCGCTATGCCTTCTATAGCCACCGGTATAGCCACCGGTCAGGAATATACTGAATTTGAAGTTGAAATTAGCCTTGAGGAGCTTCAAGATGTCTTAACCCTGTTAGAACAACAAAATCAAAACATAACCACACCAGATGAAGTCCTAAAACAATTAATTGACACCTTAAAAAAATCAGAAAAAAAAGCAAAAACAATTTCTGAAAAAGAACTCATGATTGAACTTATCCCCTTGCCTAATCCTAGACAAAACCCAAATCAACCCCTTGCCCTAGAAAAAGAAAAAGAAAGAGAAAAAGAGAGAGAGAGAGACAGAGAACAACGTGAAATGGCTAAAAAAATAACCCATTATCCTCCTAGCGACAGGCTACATTAAAATAAAACCTGAAATTCAAGGCCTAGATATTTTTTTTGGTCTAGTTCTAGTCTGGGCGCCAAACTTAGTTGAAAGCCTTGTTTTTTATTCACCGTAGAACCAAGTGCAGTAAACACATAAGGCTCCGTAAAAATTAAGCCCCCTACATAGCCAAGGGCTGCCCCCGCAAATACTTCAATCCAACGATGTGCCTTGGTGTTGACTCGGCTATAACCCACTAAAGCTGCTGCTGTATACATGGGCACCCCCACTTTCCAGCCATAACGCATTTGCCAATATGCTGCACCTGAAAAAGCCGTAGAAGTATGCCCTGAAGGAAAAGAATAGCCATCATGATCACCCGGTCTAGGCTTATCTGCTGTATGTTTAACCAGCTCGGTAACCTGCAAAACAGAAAAAAAAGTGTATCCCAATTGAACCATGCCTTCATAGTCTTTTATATAGGCTGAATAAGCCAAAGCAGAAACTGGAATAGACAAGGCAAGCTTTTCTGAGTTATTCAACTCTTTTGCTTGCCCTGAGCTTATCCAAAATGATAAAAAAGATAAACAAAATAAAAAACTAAAAATAGACCATTTAAGCTGTGTAAACAAATTAACCTCAGTCATTATTTTAAAATCAAATAAAAGAACTGAATTTAGCTTAGCAAAAAATAGCCCTAATCGCTTTGTTATTAGATAAACTTAAAAAAATTACAAAAAATTACAAAGGCAAAAATACTGTTTTTTGTCTCTCTGCTTGCGCTGCTTGCTTTGTTTCGTCTTCTCTGCCGTAATTATCTTCTAAGCGAACAATATCATCTTCTCCTAAATAAGCCCCTGATTGAATTTCAATGATTTCTAAAGGAATTTTTCCGACATTTTCAAGCCGATGAATCGTGCCAGTCGGAATATAAGTCGATTGATTTTCAGCCAATAAAAATTGCTCATTGTTTCTGGTTACTCTGGCAGTGCCTTTTACCACAACCCAATGTTCTGAACGATGATGGTGTAATTGTAAAGAAAGTTTTGCCCCTATCGCCACGGTAATACGTTTTACCTGATAACGCTCCCCCTGATCGATGGCTTCATAATGTCCCCAGGGCCTTGCAACACAAGTGGCTTGCTTTACCTCAGGGCGATTGGCTTTGGCTAATTGTGCCACAATGGTCTTCACTTCTTGTGATTTTTCTTTAGAGGCCACTAACACGGCATCTTTGGTTTCAACCACGACTAAATTATCTACCCCCACCAATGTCACCAAACGATGTGTAGCATGTATATGGCAATGGGTGGTTTCTGTCATCAAGCCTTCACCATACATCGTATTGCCTTGATGATCTGCTTCAAAACAATGAGATAACGCCTCCCAAGAGCCTACATCACTCCATGCTGTGCTTAAACTGACCATGGCCACTTGAGTAGATTTTTCCATAACAGCATAATCAATAGAGTCACTTGGACTACTTTCAAAAAAAGTTTTATTTGGTCGGATAAAATCCTGATCTTGCTCGGCAGAAGCCATTGCCTGCTTGCAAGCCTCATAAATCTTAGGAGCATAACAAGCTAACTCTCTAAGATAATCGGCCGCTTTAAATAAAAATATGCCCGCATTCCAAAGATATTTTCCTGAATCGACATATTTTTTTGCCCACTCAGCATTGGGCTTTTCAACAAAATGCGAAACTGTTGAAACTTGATCCAAAAGCACTTCCCCTATTTTTAAATAACCATAGCCTGTTTCTGGTGAAGTGGGTTTTACCCCAAAAGTGACTAAATAACCAAGATCAACTGCAGACAATCCGGCCTGAACAGACTCTGTAAAATGTTGCGTAGAGCCCATAATCTGATCTGCGGATAAAACGAGTAAAATTGCCTCGGGATCATGCTGTAAAGCAGAAAAAGCAGCCAGTGCGACACAAGGCGCTGTCGAGCGTCCTATGGGTTCTAAAATAATAGACTGGGGCGGTAAGTGCACTTTTCTTAATTGCTCTGCTGCCATAAAACGATGTGTTTCTTGACATAAAATAATAGGGGGTTGAAAAAAGGCAGATTGATTAATGCGTAATAACGTTTCTTGAAATAAACTATTTTCATGGTGAAAAAGCCGAATAAATTGTTTAGGCATACTTTCTCGAGACAGCGGCCAAAGACGGCTCCCTAGTCCACCGGCTAATATTACTGGCGTCACTTTCATGCTTTATTTCCCTTTTTATTCGACAAATATATGCTTTTGCCTCTTGCAGACAAGCTTAAAAACATTCATCCTAACCCGAGGGCTATCCATACCGCAATAGTAAAAAACTTAAATTTTTGAGCACAATTAAAATACCTATGTTATCTTTCTTGCCTGCAATAGCTTATACCCGTTTAGGGGCTGTAATATGCTGTATGCTCATAGCCAATATATTATTAGCTAGCCGCTTGGCCCAGTTACAAGTTTTTGATCGTGATTTTTTAGATAAGCAAGGAAAAGCCCGCTCTGTGCGCATGGTGAATATGCCTACTTATCGCGGCATGATTACGGATAGAAAAGGCACACCACTAGCAGTCAGTACCCCAATGGAATCCATTTGGGTCGATCCTAAAAAATTAAGCCTCAATGCAGAACAGCGTGAAAAATTAGCGCAAGCATTACAACTGGATCTAAAAAACCTATCTGAGAAATTAGTCAACAATAAACACAAAAGCTTTTTATATCTCAAACGAGGGCTGCCACCAGAAGAAAGTAAAAAAATTATGGCCTTAAAATTACCGGGCATACAAGTCATGCGTGAATTTAAACGATATTATCCAGGAGGAAAACACACAGCTCAATTAATTGGCTACACCAATATAGAAGACCATGGCCAAGCAGGTATTGAATATTTATATAATGACGCCCTTTCCCCTGTTTTTGGCAAAAAAAGAGTCTTAGAAGACCGAATGGGTAACTGGATCAGTGATTTAGAAGAAGTGGCTTTACCTAAAGCAGGTGAACATATCACGCTCACTCTTGATTTACGCATTCAAGCCATTGCTTTAGAAGCCTTAGAAAATGCCCTAATACAATATGAAGCCAAAGCCGCGACCTTAGTGATGATAGACGTAACCAATAGCGAAATTCTGGCCATGATCTCTGCCCCGAGTTATAATCCGAATAATCTAGCTGAACGCAATACGCCTAATGCCCGATTAAGAGCTTTAACGAATCAAATTGAACCGGGTTCCACCATTAAGCCTTTTACCATGGCTTATGCACTGGAATCCGGCCAATACCAACTAGATACCCTTGTTGATACTCATCCAGGGAGACTGCCTGTTGGAAAATTTCTCATCAAAGATTTACATAATTATGGCAAAATTACGCTCAAAGAAGTCTTAGCCCGTTCAAGCAATGTGGGCATCAGTAAAGTCATTTTTAGCTTAGAAGAAGCTGGCATGCTTAATTTATTCAGTCGTTTTGGTTTAGGCTCGGAGGTTTATGGCTTTCCAGGAGAAAATTCGGGCCGATTACCTAGCCCCTCTTCACACCCTTTTGTCTATGCCACACATGCATTTGGTTATGGCCTAACGGTCAATGCCACTCAACTTGCTGGTGCCTATGCTATTTTAGCAAACCGAGGGCTACATCGTCCGCTCAAATTTGTTAAAGATCATGATTTGACTAGCACACCAGCCACTCAACGTGTATTAGATGCCAAGGTTGCCGAGAATATGGTCGAAATGTTACAAGCCGTAACTAGCCTGAGTGGTACAGGAAGCCGTGCGCATATTCCTGGATTTGAAACAGCCGGCAAAACAGGCACCATTCGGGTAGTGGGCCCAAATGGCTATGATCCCAACAGACATATTGCTTTATTTGCAGGTTTTACGCCTGTCAAAAAACCAAAATTTGCTGCTGTGGTGATTATTGAAGAACCTAAAGAATCGCTTTATTATGGTGGCGCTGTGGCCGCGCCTATTTATGCCAAAGTAGTTGGAGCTGCATTACAAATTATGAACATCGCGCCTGAAAAATAAGTGCGCTCAATCATAATACTAATGATAGAGCGATTTTTCAGATAACATCAAAGTGGCTGCAATGCTGGCCTTATAAATCACAAAAGGATCGGAATGGTGTAATGCTTTTTTAATGCCTTTTATATGGGGATTAAAATGACCTACTTTATGCCAATAATCAGATAGATTATCCATGGTTTCTCTTAAAAAAAACAAATAATCATTAAAGTTTTGTTGCTTTTCAACCGTTGCTTCCACGTGATGATGCCTTGTTTTAAAAATGTCCCCTATCATAACAAAAAAATGGGGTATAAAACAAGAGAAAAGCCGATTAAATAACTTTTTTATCTAAATGCGTGATTGCGCCCGCTTATACCTGTTTATTTTCACTGTTTAATGCCTGTGTACGTCGATATTTTAGCCATTCAGCTTCTTTTTTCATAATATGTTGAATCAGTCTATCTGTATCTTGGGGCCGAATCACTTCTAATTGAAGCCCCAAGGTATAGGCCATGGCCTCTGTCCCTTGATCTTTTTTAATACAATACACGACTTTAGCTAAAGCACTTAAATAAGTACATTGAGGCAATAAAATCAATTCTATTTTAACCGATTCATTTTCTGAAAATGCCATAGGGTAATCTATCCCTAGTCCATTAGCACTTAAATTAATGGTTTGAGGGGGCTGATTAAATAGCGTTTCATAATTAGGGGCCAATAACATGGCCATTTGATTGATTTTTGAATTCAATATATTCATCATTTTTAGCCAATCTGGGCTAAGTGTTTTGTTATTCAAGAACATGCTTTGTAAGTCATTTTCAAATTTGAAAAATCGCTTAAACACATCTGTCTCATCATAAACTTGATCTAATATATCTTGTTTAAATTTAGCTAAATTTTGGCCCTCTATCTTTTCAAGATAAATAATACCTTCATCTTGAATCCTAAAAAATTGGCGACGCTGATCACTCATGCCTTTATTCCTTCATTCCTTGCTTTTTAGACCGTGTTTTATGATATCATTGGGATTATTTTCTTTTAATAATTTCTCGGTATTTTCTAAGCCCTTGGGATTATCCGGGATAGGGGTAATATCTTTAGAAGGCATTTGGTACTTTGGCGATTCCCCTTGCTCTATTTCTATTTCAATCCGTCTGTTATGACGTCTATGGTCTTTAGAGTCATTAGGGAATAAGGGCCTGGTTTCCCCATAAGCCACTACCTCCAATCGATCGGCTGAAATACCACTATAAAGCGTTAATTCATGTAAAACAGATACCGCTCTTGCCGCAGATAAATCCCAATTCGATCGATACTGATTGGTGTTAATAGGAATATTATCTGTATGTCCAGAAATGGTAATTAACCCCGGCGTTTTTACAAGATACCCTCTTATTTTTTGAAAAACAGCCAAACTTTCAGGCTGTATAATAGCCCCACCTGACTCAAAAGACCCTTGTTCCATTACCCGAATAATCACTCGAGAGCCAACTACTTCAATTTCAATATTGCCTTTTAATATTTCATCTGACATCTCTTTGGCCATTTGAAAAGCAAGGCTTTTAGCCTGCATTTTTCCCTCTCCACCCCCTGATCCCTCTGATTTTATTTTGGGGTCTTCTTTTTTACCTGTAGCGCCACTGTCTTTCCCACCTTTTCCTTTGTCAAATTCCAATGTGTTCTCATATTCACGAATACTATTTTGTTTTATTTCATTTAAAGGCGTTGGCTCTGGTTTACCTGGGCTAAATTCTTTGGCGATGATACTCGTTCCTTTTGGAATCTCCATTATGGGGATAATTCTTTGCACGCCAAATGCTTTTTCCATTGAACCGGCAACTTGTTTGAATTTTGCACTATCTTGCTGAGAAAAAGAAAGTAATAACACAAAAAAAGACATTAATAATGACATTAAATCTGCAAACGAAACAAACCAATGCGGAAGATGAACCACCGAAGGTTCAGGAATTTCATCTTCGCCACCGCCGCCTCCGCCTCCATGCCCTGACATGGCTTAAGCTACTTTTGCTGATTTATCGCGGGCACGCGAAGGTAAATAACTTTTTAAATTTTCTTCAATGACCCTCGGATTTTGCCCTGCTTGAATGCCCGACAAGGCATCAATGATTAAAGATTTTGCTAAACGCTCTTGATTGCTACGTAATTCCAGCTTATCGGCAATAGGGTAACAAAACATATTTGCTAATACCGCGCCATATAAAGTCGCTAACAAAGCAATAGACATCGCTGGACCAATACTTTTAGGATCACTCATATTCCCCATCATCAATACTAAGCCAATCAACGTCCCAATCATGCCCATTGCAGGTGCCACATCTGCAACTGCACGAAACATTTTTTGAGCCCACATATGCCGCTCCAAGGTTAAAGTCATTTCTTTAGAAAGCATGCTTTTCACAATTTCATGATCATGGCCATCTATGAGTAACTGCACGCCTTTTTTCATAAACGCATTTTTAATTTCTTTGCCTTCTAAAGAGAGTAACCCCCCTTTTCTGGCCACATCCGCAATCTCAACTGCTTGTTGAATAAACTCTTCTGGTTTAAAAGAGGTTGATTTAAAAATACCCGCCGCTGCTCTCAATGCCCCAAAAAATTCTTTAAAGCCCACGCGAATAAAAGTCACCAGAAAAGACCCAATAAAAACGACCGCCACAGGATGAAAATTATAAAATGTACTAAAACCACCCCCATCCAGCATCAGATAAATCAGAATCCCAACACTACCCACTAAGCCTACTATTGTTGCGATATCCACAAATTTGAACTCCCCATTTTCGTGCTAATACATTCATTTTAGCTGCTCAATTAACTTCATTCAAAAGTTTTATATACAGCTATCTAAAATACTGTTTTTTTATAGCCTAAAGCACCCTAAAAAATCAGAAAAAAAACTAAGAATTGACCAAACTAAAATAGTGAGGTACCTTCTTTCATAATCATTTTTCTACGAAAATGCGTAACTGGGGCAGTTGGTCATGGCACACTCAAATCGTACAAATAAAACATTCAATTTTGAACAATCCCTGAACAATCTTGAATCGATTATTAAAAAATTGGAAGGTGAGCAACTTAGCTTAAATGAAGCGCTTGAACACTTTGAAGCCGGCATTACCTTGACAAAAAGTTGTCAACTTACCCTTTCTGAAGCAGAACAAAAAGTGTCCCTGCTCATCGAAAAAGCAAATCAAGACATTGAGTTTCATCCTCTCCCTGTGGCAGAGTAAAGCGCCATGTCATTGCTGCCTGAAGCTTTATCTTTTTTTCAGCAACGTGTTTACCATCAAATACCTTTATTGCTTCCCAAGGTGCATACTGAGCCTTTTCAACTTAACCGTGCACTTCATTATGTCTGTGAACAACCGGGTAAAGCCATTCGACCTTTCCTTGTCTATGCCACCGGCCAATTATTTGACCTTCCCTATGAAACACTCGACTCTATTGCCATTGCCATTGAGTTAATTCATCTTTATTCTTTAGTTCATGATGATTTGCCCTCAATGGATAATGATAGCTTAAGAAGAGGCCGACCCACTTGTCATAAAGCTTTTTCTGAAAGCACGGCTATTTTAGTGGGAGATGGATTACACACATTGGCTTTCCAAATATTATCTGATCCAAAATACAGCCATTTTTCAGCAGAACTGCGCCTCATGATAATTCAAGTCTTGGCTAAAGCGGCTGGTGTACAAGGCATGATTAAAGGCCAAGCCTTAGATATCGAAAATATTAACCGCCCCCTGACCGAATCTGAACTCAAGACCATGCATTTGGGTAAAACAGGTGCTTTAATAGAAGCTTGTGTGCATTCGGCTGCTTTAATTAGCCTAGCAGAAAAGGATCCGGTTTTAGGTACTTTACGCCATTATGCTCGGCTTATTGGCTTAGCCTTTCAAATTCAAGATGATATATTAGACGCGACTGCTACTACCGAATCTTTAGGCAAAAAAACAAATAAAGACGCCTTAAATAATAAGCCAAATTTTGTGACACTATTGGGCCTCACGCTAGCACAACAAAAAGCAAAAGCCTGTATTGATGAAGCCTTAACCTGCCTTGACGCTTTTGATCCCAAACGCGCTGAGTTACTCGTCGCTTTAACCCACTATATAATTAAGAGAGCATCTTAATGGTCTATCCTTTTTTAGATAAAATTATGTTGCCTGATGATTTAAAGCGTCTTTCTATTAAAGAATTATCACTGCTTGCACAAGAAATGCGCGTTTTCTTAATGAATAGCTTAAACCAATCGGGTGGACATTTGGGCTCGAATTTAGGTTCAGTAGACTTAACCATTGCCCTGCATTATGTTTTTAATACCCCTGACGATCGATTAGTCTGGGATGTAGGGCACCAAGCTTATCCTCATAAAATACTGACTGGCAGAAAAAATCAATTAAGCAGCATTAGACAAAAAGACGGCCTTGCCCCTTTTCCCAGACGAGAAGAAAGTGTGTATGACTGCTTTGGGGTAGGACATTCCAGTACTTCTATTAGTGCCGCACTTGGCATGAGCCTTGCTGCGCAATTAAATAAACAACCCCGTCATACTGTTGCCATTATTGGCGATGGTGGAATGACGGCTGGCTTGAGTTTTGAGGCCTTAAATCATGCGGGCTATCTCAAAGCAAACTTATTGGTTATTTTAAATGATAATGAAATGTCTATTTCTGAAAATGTGGGCGCTTTATCTAAATATTTAGCCAAAATATTGTCTGGAAAAGCTTATACTTCTATGCGTTCTGGGGGCAAAAAAATCTTATCCCATATGCCGCCCCCTATCATGGAACTTGCCAAACGTACTGAAGAACATCTTAAAGGCATGCTGATACCAGGCACTTTATTTGAAGCGCTAGGCTTTAATTATGTGGGCCCCATTGATGGACATGATATTCCAACCTTAGTGCAAACCTTAAGTAATCTAAAAGATCTGCCTGGCCCACAATTTTTACATATTATCACCAAAAAAGGTAAAGGTTATGCCCCAGCCGAAGAAGCCCCTATTCAATATCATGCTGTCGCTAAAAACTTTTTGAATGCTGAACCCATAGATAAAACTAAACATAGCCAAACTAAAAAAACCCAAAGTTTTTCAAGCATATTTGGCGATTGGTTATGTGAAGCGGCATTAACTGACAGCAGAATAGTCGGCATCACGCCTGCCATGCGAGAAGGATCGGGGCTGGTTGATTTTGCCAACCGCTATCCCTCTCGATATTTTGATGTAGGCATCGCCGAACAACATAGTATCACCCTCGCCGCCGGCCTTGCTTGTGATAATATTAAGCCCGTGGTCGCTATTTATTCTAGTTTTTTACAAAGAGCCTATGATCAGCTTATCCATGATGTCGCCATACAAAACTTACCGATTTTATTTGCCATCGATAGAGCGGGCGTGGTCTCAGATGGGCCAACCCATTTTGGTACCTTTGATCTGAGTTTTTTAAGATGTATACCGAATATGCTCATCATGACACCTACAACAGGCAATGAATGTCGCCAAATGCTGTCTACGGGCATTCAATTTAATGGCCCCTCTGCCGTGCGTTATCCCAGAGATAATTGTGTCGATGACCCTGAAAGTTTTGAATCTCCTCCTCGCCCCCTTCCGCTGGGCAAAGCTATCATAACACGCACATCGAGTGCTGATGATAAAAAGCCCTGTAAAATTGCATTTTTATGTTTTGGTACGCTTATCCATTCTGCTTTAAACATAGCCGAGCGTCTTAATGCAACCGTCGTGAATATGCGCTTTGTCAAACCTATAGATGAAGCCATGATTCATGCTATTGCAACAAACCATGATCTTATTGTTACGCTAGAAGAAAATGTGATCATGGGCGGTGCTGGCAGTGCCGTACTTGAAGTGCTTCAATTAGATCCCCATTTGTTTTCTTGTCCGGTCCTTCAGTTAGGAATACCCGATTATTATATAGAACATGGTAGCCAACAAGATATGTTAAGCGCCTGTGGCTTAGATGAAAAAAGCATTGAACAGGCTGTTCAACAAAAAATAAAAGTGTTAAACTTAACTTTAAATAAGCTAACAAATACCTTTAATTTAACTTAATTTAAACGACAACAAAAGTAGTAATAAATATGAGCACAACTGTTTTAAGTAGCCCTACCGCCATGCCTGACATTCAAAGTAGCGGCGACACTCGAAATATTGTTTTAAATAAAGTCGGTGTTAAGCAATTATTGCATCCTATTTTGCTAGAAGATGCTGATCTTCCCGCTCAACATACCGTGGCTAAATTTAGCATGTTTGTCAGCCTAGCGGCCAATATTCGTGGCACCCATATGTCTCGCTTTGTTGAAATTTTAAATGAAACCGAAACAAAAATAGGCGTCGAACATACCCCTATTTTACTGCGTAAAATATTAGACCGATTAGAAGCCAGCACTGCTTACTATGAAGCAAGCTTTCCTATGTTCATGACTAAAATAGCACCTGTTTCAGGTGTCAAAAGCCTAATGGATTATCAGATCACGCTTTCAGGAAAAATCAGTGCAACGGAATGCATCAATCAAATTACCCTTGTTGTACCCGTGACAAGCTTGTGCCCTTGTTCCAAACAAATTTCTAAATATGGCGCCCATAACCAACGTGCTGAAATCACCTTAAAAGTTGTCACCGATGGCACCTTAAGCATTAAAGCTTTAATTCAATTAGTCGAAAGCCACGCCACCTGTGAGCTTTATGGTATTTTAAAACGCAGCGATGAGAAATGGGTAACCGAAAGAGCCTATGACAATCCTAAGTTTGTAGAAGACATTGTTCGTGATATTGCCACAGACTTAAAAAATCTGCGCAGTGTATTGGCTTATGAAGTCGCTTCTGAGAATTTTGAGTCTATTCATAATCACTCGGCTTATGCCTTAAGTGCTTCAGGGCAAGTTATTTAGTTTTTTTTTGAGCGACTTGCAGCAGGCTTTTTATCTTTTTCTGCTGCAGGTCTAACATCTTTTTTACTCATATCTGTAAAAACCAGATTTTTCATTTTTTGAACTTCCTGTAATCTTTCAGGTCTATTTTCCTGTACTATGTTTTCTAGCTTGGCTAAAGTTTCTTTACAGTCTTCTTGTAGATTTAGATTTTTACTGCCTTCTTCTAAATCCTTGACTAAGGCTTCAAATTTAGCTTCTGTAAATCTTTCCCCTACAACCAGGCCAATTAATTCATCTTTATTTTGTTGATAGGTTTTTTTTTCTTTGTTCTGTTGATAGGTTATAGGGTTTTGTGTATCTTCCCATTTCTTCCATGTCCTAACTTGAGCTTCGACTCTTGTCCTATTATCAAATTTTAGGTCTTTTACTAAAGTAGAAACCGCATGCACACGAAGTTGTCGAATAGTTGATTTTTTAGTTGCGATTTCTTCCTTTGAATACACTGGCACCCCTTCTGGCGTTTTTTCATCTAACGCTTTCAAAAGCTTTTCTTCCATCATAAAAGCCAATCGTATAGATTCCATGACTTTTCCATCATTATCTACAAAATTCTGCTTCCACCCTCTTTGAACCGGTGTAATACTCGTATCTTTTGAATCAAATTTCTCCAGTATTTTTATCATTAACTCTTTATCTGTTAATTTTTGATTTATTAAATTAAAGTCAAGATTCATGAGCAAGTAACTTACTGAATCTAGCCCCTTATTCTTATCTGCAACAGCCTTATTCAGTGCTTCAAGAATCTCTTCTGCTTTAAAAGCAGCTAACCCCTTCATGCCTTCTTTATATTTTTCTGAATAAAAATCTTTGACCTCAAAAGGCAAGCCTATTAAAGTAGCTTCAAACTTACTTTGCAAATCCTGTAATTTTTTTGTTTGCCCAAGCAAAGCAATTCTTTTTTCAAGAACGCCAGGAGACTTATCTGCGCTTAATGTGCTTAATTTATTATTTATCTCTTGTATTTCAACTAATAATTCATTTTGAACTTCTAAATATTTTTTTTGAAAATCTATTACTTGGGCAAGGGTAAAGTTAGATTCATCGTTATTCCCCTTGACTATAAGATCTTGAATTTCGGTTAATTCTTTAATATTATTGCCATAACTTAAAATTAATACTTCCAGACTTTTTTCTTTGGCTTTTTCTTTGGCTTTTTCTACTTTATTTAACTGGGCATCGATTATGCTTAATGCTTTCGCTTCTGGCAGATTCTTATTTTTTTTATCTTTAATTTTTTCAACTTTAATTTTTTTTATTTTTAACTTTAAATCACTCATACCCGAAAGATCTGTAGATTGTTGGGCCATCAGTGCAATTTTTACTTCAAAGGCGGCCATATATGCCTCTTTAACAGAATCAGATTGCTTTAAATTCTGCTGAAAGCCATCATTAATTAAAGATTCCAAAGTCCATTCATTGGTAAACAAATCCCTAAATACTTGCTCCCTATCCCGTTTCTTTTCTCTATCTTGTATCAATATTTTTGCTGCTTTTTCAGCATACACTGCCTGTTTCACCCCGTCTAAAGCTTGCTCTATGGCAGCAGCAGGTTTTGCTGTCTTTTCTTTTATTTCACCCTCTACGAGAGACTCTGCCTGTTGGGCAACTATCTCGACCGCTTTTTTTTGTACTTTTTTCTTTGCTTTTTCGAATAAACCATCCGAAGGGCTTTCCTCTAAAGCAGAGGACATTTTTTCCTTCACCTTTTCTTGAACGACATTGGACACGGCGTTAAGAACTTGACTGCTACCTAACGATTTTCCAAACTCTGTAGAGGTGTAACTCATTAAAGATGCATAATGTGTGTTTTTCTGATAAAATTTCTGGCCTTTATCTTCCATCTTTTTAAGAATTCTTTTGTTTTCTTCAGAATACAACGATTTGATAGCATTCAGCTTAGACGTGTCGAATTCTTTATCGCGCTTCTGTAAAAAAATACCCTGGGCTTCTTTTTGAGCCCCCAAATTACGAGAGTGTAAATTCTTATAATTTTCATGTAATTCCTTTGAATCTTTAAACCCTAACCCTTTAGCAATATTGTTAAGAAAGGCTTCCCCTTTTTTTCCTACATACAATTCGGCAATACCATATTTTTCAAATAAGGCTTGTTTTGATAGGCTTTTATCAAGCTCCGCCAACGCTTCAATTTCCTTTAAGGTATCTATAAGTTTAGCAACGTTCAAGTAATATACCTGAAAATCAGCCAAATTAGGCTCGCTTTGCATCGGAATAGGGAAGTCAGACACCCATTTTTCTTTAGAGTTAAGCGAGTTAATCTTTATTTCTTTTGGCATACTGTTAACATGATGAGTAAAAGCCATGCCAAAATCATTTTTAAAGTCTTCTGCTAAACTTTCGACTATTTTTTCTAAGGCTTTTTCTGCCAAAGATCTTATTACGCTATCTACAAAATTAAAATTAAAGAAGCCCCTTTTTTTCTTTTTTGGACCTCCCTTTATTTCTTGATCCAAATCTACGCCAAAGGCAACAAGTTCTGAAACAACTTCACTATTATGAACCAAGTCACTTAAAGGCGATTTATATAGCTGCTTTAATGAGTGCGCAGCTAAAAACATAAATTGATTGGCTTGAAGATTTCCTAAATCTTGTTTTTCCTGAAAAATAACTAAGTCTTTTTTGAGCGCATCAAACTGAGCTATAAACAATTCTTTTGATTGCTTATCAGTTTGTTTTAAATTTTTTAGCTTAGAGATTTGGTCTTTTATTTTTGTTATAGAATTAGAATCATCATTGATTTTTTCAAAACCTTGATCTAGAGAACTAAGCAAATTTTGCGCTATCTTCAACCATTCTGTATAAGCATCTTCACTTGTCTTTTTAATTAGTGCATTTGCATCGACCATAAATACCTCTTCTGATAATGTATGCTTTCTTTTAGACAAGCCTAGTCAGATTTGGTTCCACTATTTATAGGTGATGTCAGAGCAATTTTAAAATGTCACCTTTCAGCAAGTTAAAAATGTCACCTGTTTAAACAGCCAGCTATAATTATCGTGTATATATACACACCCAAGGAGGGGATTATGCAGGAGACATTTACTATGAGTCACAATGAACTTAACACCTTGAAAACAATTGAGAAAATAATACATAAGCGCATTACTATAAAGCAGGGTTCTCGTGAATTAGATATCACCCCGCGGCATTTAATGCGCCTGAAGCGCGCTTATTTGAGCCAGGGTGCGATTGCACTTATTTCAAAAAATCGTGGTAAAAAAAATCATCGCCATAGCACCGAAGTTAAAGAAAAAGCCCTCTCACTTATCCGTGAGTATTATTCAGATTATGGGCCAACACTTGCATCTGAAAAATTAGGGGAAAATCACGATATTTTTATCTCGAAAGAAACCCTCAGGCAATGGATGGATTCAGAAGGGATACGAGCAGCCTTTCCAATAAAGATGACAAAACTGTATCAACCTAGGCATAGACGCGCTTGTGTTGGCGAATTAGTGCAAATGGATGGCTCTCCTCATGATTGGTTTGAAGGTCGGGCAGGCAAATGTACCTTATTGGTTTTAATTGATGATGCAACAAGCCAATTATTGGGATTACGCTTTGTGCGGGCAGAAACGACATTTGATTATTTTGATGCGGTTAAAGCTTATCTAAAAACCTACGGTAAACCAACATCGTTTTATGTTGATAAGCACAATGTTTTTAATGTCAATCATAAAGAAGCAAAATCTGGCGATGGTTATACCCAATTTGGGCGTGCTTTAGATAAATTAGGCATTGAATTAATCAATGCTAATTCACCGCAAGCAAAAGGTCGGGTTGAACGGGCAAATCGTACGCTGCAAGATAGATTGGTAAAAGAATTGAGATACCACAATATTTCCAGCATGGAGGCAGCAAATGAATTTGTGATATCTTATATTCCAAAATTTAATAAGCGTTTTGCAAAAAAGCCGAAATCGTCAGAAAATGCGCATATTGTTTTGTCTGAAAAAGAAATAGATGGCATAGATAGGCTGTTTACGATTCAAATACCTAGAACAATATCTAAGCAATTAACCATTAGTTATCATAAAAACATATTCAACATTATCAATCAAAAGTGCCCACGTAAACTGGTAGGTAAAAAAATCATGGTTAGCGAAGCATCAAACGGTGATTTCACCCTTTATGATGATGAACACATTTTGGAATATACAATCATCAAAAAATACGATTTTCAAGAGCGCACAATGGGTGTAAGAGAAATTCATGCATTTTTAAATCAAAAGAAAACGAATATGGCATTATTGCTTCCTAAAAATGAGGTAACATTTGGAGCTGTTTCCCCGTGAGAAAATCGAACAAAGGTGCCCATTTTTGAGCTATCCGATATGAACAGGGATGCCCAATGACAGCATTAGCTTAAAAGCTGGCATGACAAATTGTAGTGAGTTAAAAAATTTAGAATGTAAACTTGGGCTATAAAGATCTTATTTAAGTGAATTTATAAAAAAACAGGGGCTTGAAGGGAACTGAACCCCTGATTTTTTAATCAATGTAAATATGAACAGATGACATTTTAAAATTGCCAAAGGGGGTGACATTTTAAAATTGCTCTAACATTTAAAATCAAAAAATTTAAAATAAATTAAAAATAAGTTAAAAATAAATTAAAATTAAAAAATTTAAATTAAAAAGGCACAAAACTGAGTTAAAAAAACAGATAAAATAAAAAGAGATTAAATTCAATCAGATAACTCAAATCTATCTGCTTGTTTATACCGTTCGTCAGAAAATTGATTAAAAAACATTGACCCCGGGGGCTTTTCGCTTTATTTTATGTCAACCAGCTTGCCCGCTTAACCTGAAAATAGAGATAGGAAGGTGATCCTCGTTGAATAATTTGAACAACTTGAATAATTTGAGTAAAAAATCGACTTACTTAGGCTTTGGTGCACTGTTTATGTGGACAGTGGAACCTTTGCTTATCTCAGAAATCAATCGATTGCCTATTTTTGAAGTGTTGGCGATTATCTTTTTTAGCTCTTTTTTACTGACAGCTGTTCGCTTGACGATAAAAAGACAATGGATGCGTGTACTGAAACAACCCCTTTTTATTTGGGTTGCGGGTGTGATGGGCATTTGTATGAGTGATTTTGCTTATATTTTTGGTTCGCAACATGCGCCTATTGCGCATGTAGACTTAATTGATTATTTATGGCCTTGTTTTGTGATTGGCTTTGCAGGGCTTATCCCCAATGAAAAAATTCATTTTCAGCATCTTATTGGCGCCTTATTAGGCTTAGTGGGCATTTATATTTTAATTGCACACGATGTGGGCCAAGATAATATCAGCATGCATCATATTATGGGGTACTTATTGGCTGTTTTTGGTGCTTTACTTTGGGGGGGCTATTCTGCCTTTTCTCGGCATCATAAAGCCGTTCCGACTGAAATGATTGGCATGTATTGCGGTGTAGGCGGCATTATTTGCTTAATACTGCACCTTCAATTTGAAACTTTTGTGCTGCCTACGACTTCAGAATGGTTTTTGACGGTCATTACCGGTATCTCTGGTGCGGGCATTGCCTATCAGCTTTGGGATCATGGGGTAAAATATGGCAATATTTATATTTTGAGTGTGGTGACTTATTTGGCCAGGTTAATCGCTATGCTCTTATTGGTTATTTTTGGTAAAGAACCTTTTTCTATCAGCTTAGTGATTGCCTGCATATTAAGCTCGCTAGGCGTTTTTATCAGTAGCCTAGACACTAAGCGCTTTAACCGCCTTTTCAGAAAAAAACAAGCTCAAGCTATTGAACAACCGCCTACAAAAGAAGCATTGGCCTCCTCTAACTCTTTATGAAAATATTAAATACAAAACAATGTGATTTGATTTCAGCAGGCTTAACTGAAAAAGAAGTAGAAACGCTGACCATAAAAGCCGGTAGCTATGCAGCAAAAGCTACTTTTTTAGGCTTAATGGCCGCAAGCGGGTGTATTACTTTATCTGCTTTTCTGGTTGGCGGCATTGGGGCGCCTATTGCGAGTATGGTAGGCATGTATTGGGTTTATGAAAATAAAGCCTACCTAAAAGAATTAAAAAAAGAGTGGATTTCCGACTTAGTCGACCGCCTAGAATAATATTTCTATACCACGATAAGCATATTTTAAACCAAAATAAATTAACATCGCCCCGGCTGCCATGGTGATGAGTTTAAGGCCTTTTTGATTCACAAACCGTTTTCCTGCTGCCAATAGGCTGCTTAACATTAGGCCCCAGATTAACACGCCCGCAATCACTGAAAAATTCTCGAGTAAACCAAGCCATATGCTGGTTTCACCCGATC